>JANQOL010000385.1 GCA_028289675.1 Pirellulaceae bacterium | reverse complement strand
CCACAGCCTTAAATCCAGCCGCCGAGTTATTCTGACAGCTGCTCTCGCAAAATTCCCGAAATTCGCGTTATTCTCGGCCTGCAGCAGTCTCGCGCATTGAATGTGGCCGCCCTGACGCGCGTGCTGCTGGCTCGAAAAGCAGCTTTTTGCGAGCCGGCTGATGTGCGGTCGGGTTTTCGCTGCCCCAAAATCACCGCTAGTGCGATGCGGCTGATCCACGGGGGCCATGCGATCAATCAGCACAGAATTGATCGTGCTGATTCGTCCGGTGGCACGATGGTCTGCTCAACAACTCTGCTGCTTGCACTCGAGCAGCGAACCGATACATTCTCGCTGAGACTGTTTGGACCCTCGTTTCCAGCTTGTACCGTTTTGGTGAAATCATGTCTTCGACTCAGCCGGCCGTTGTCAATTATGCTCCCGATCCCGGCTGTGTGGAGCTGCGTGACGTGCCTGTCCCCGAGATCGGTCCTGAAGACGTGCTCTTGGACGTGGCGGCCGTGGGCGTGTGCGGCAGCGATCTGCATCAGTGGACAGCCGAACACAGTTGGCCGGTCCAGTATCCCGTCACGTTGGGACACGAATTTGCTGGCGTCGTGCGGCAGGTCGGTGGCCAAGTTTCCGCCTTTGCCCCAGGTGACCGTGTTTGCAGCGAAACGGCTGCAGTCATTAATGAAGGCAGCCCGCTGAGCCGGATTGGCCGCTACAACTTGGATCCGGAGCGGAAGGGATTTGGATATGGCGTCGACGGCGCCATGACTCAACAAGTCCGCGTGCCCGCACGCTGTTTGCACCGCGTCCCGGCTGGTCTGGGGCTTCAGCAGGCGGCACTGACCGAACCATGCTGCGTTGCCTTTAGCGCCGTGGCTGCGAACGTCGACATTCTACCTGGTGATCGTGTGCTGGTTTTGGGGCCAGGTCCCATTGGATTGCTGTGCGGCGCGCTGGCGCGGCTACGCGGGGCACAAGTCGCGGTGGCTGGCCTGGCTCGAGATGCCCAGCGATTGCAGTTGGCCACGTCGTTGGGATGTCAAGCATTGACCTCAGACCAGTGCGCCGACTGGGCGTTTCAACGGGATGGGTTGGGTTGCGATGGAGTGGTAGACGCGGCGGGGATTTCGGCCACTCTGCGCACGGCCATGGAATTAGTGCGTCCCGCTGGTTGGATCAGCAAAGTGGGCTGGGGACGCGAACCACTTGAGTTCTCCCTCGATCCTCTGGTGCAAAAAAACGTTCGCTTGCAAGGCAGTTTTTCGCATACCTGGGCGACGTGGGAACGCGTACTGTGCCTGCTCGACAGCGGTGCGTTGCCTGTGCTGGACATCGTTGGTGGCACTTGGCCACTGGACCAATGGCAAGCTGCCTTTGAAACCATGCACTCGGGCTCGATCGCCAAGAGCCTGCTGCTGGTCAGCGACGCCGAGTAGTCCACGAACATCCAACCGCCCAACTCGGTCCTGAATGGCGGTCTCCCAAAGTACCAGTCTTGGCAGGCCAAGTCGTAGCCATGGCGAGCCGGGTCATAACCCTGGCTAGATTGGGCACTGGATCCGCCGGGGGGCACTGGATCCGCCGGGCACTGGGCGTCTGAGGGCCCACTGACAGCCCTGGCAGTGCGATGAGCACTTTGCCTGTCAACAAAGGCGTCTGAAACGCCAAAAACATGGTATTTGCTGGGAAGTACCTGCCCATTTGGGGCAGATTTTGGCCTTTCCACACATTGGGGAACTTGTAAGATATGCGGCTGAATATACCACTGGGGCAACGGACGCTTTCTGGGCAGAGCCCAACGGTGGTGCGGCCCGTGACTGGCAACCCAATCTGCTAACCCTGACGTTCTTCGATGGCGAAGGACCTGAAGGCGAGCAGGTTCCTTGATTTGGGCGGCCAACACGCTAGCCGGCAGACCTAAGCAAGCCAGGCCTAAGCAAGCCAGACCACTGCGGTCGATTTGCATCTACCTGACGAAGATACTCGATCCATCCAACCTTCGCGTTGAAACTGACTTTTAAGTTACCTGGGTGACCTATGGACCTCAACAAAGTACGCAACATTGGCATCAGTGCTCACATTGACTCGGGCAAAACGACTCTGAGTGAGCGCATCTTGTTTTACACCGGCGGGATCCACAAGATCGAAGAGGTCAAAGGCGGTGGCGACGGGGCCACGATGGACCACATGGAGCTGGAGCAGGAACGCGGTATCACCATTACCAGCGCGGCCACCAGTGTTTCTTGGGGTGGTAGCGGCAATGTGCCTGAACCTCACCACATCAACCTGATCGACACACCGGGCCACGTCGATTTCACGATCGAGGTCGAACGCAGCCTGCGCGTGCTGGACGGCGCCGTGCTGGTACTGTGTGCCGTTGGTGGCGTGCAAAGCCAATCGCTCACGGTCGACCGACAAATGCGACGTTACAACGTTCCCCGGTTGGCGTTCATCAACAAGATGGACCGCACCGGTGCGGACGCCCACAACGTCGTTGGCATGATGCGTGAAAAGCTGAATACCGATGCGGTGCTTATGCAGCTGCCGATTGGAGCCGGTGAGACGTTTGAGGGCTGCATTGACCTGGTCACGATGAAAGCTCTGCGTTTCGTCGGCGACCAAGGAGAAACGGTGGAGGAGTTTGACATCCCCGGAGACATGCAAGCGGAAGCCGAACAGTATCGCCACGCGATGCTGGAAAGCCTGTCCATGTATGACGACGAGATGATGGAATTGCTACTGTCCGAAAGTGAAATTTCCGACGAACTGGTCCACAAGGTCACTCGTGACGCCGTTCAGAACCGGGGTTTGACTCCCGTGTATGTTGGCTCCGCCTTCAAGAACAAGGGGGTTCAACCGTTGCTGGACGCCGTTACCCGGTACTTGCCCAGTCCGCTGGAGCGCGAGATTTCCGCTCGCAAGGTAGATGATGAAACGCAACGTATGGTGCTCAAACCGGATCCCAACGATCCCTTTGTGGGCATGGCGTTCAAGATCGTCGAAGATCCCTACGGTCAACTGACGTTCATGCGTATCTATCAAGGGTCCATCAAGAAAGGCGAAATGTACATCAACCAACGTACAGGCCGCAAGGATCGATTCAGCCGGATTGTGCGGATGCACTCCGATGACCGCGAGGAAATCGATGAGGCGTCCGCGGGCGATATCGTGGCCATCATGGGCATCGATTGCGCCAGTGGTGAAACCTATGCCGAAGCGCGGGATTTCTGCACCCTGGAAAGCATGTTCGTCCCCGAACCTGTGATCAAGGTGTCGGTCGAGCCCGCCAGCCGTGCCGATGCCGACAAAATGGGCAAAGCACTCCAACGTTTTCGCAAGGAAGATCCGACGTTCCAAGTCTACAACGACGAGGAAACCAACGAGACGATCATTTGCGGAATGGGCGAGTTGCACTTGGACATTTACATCGAACGGATGCGCCGCGAATACAAGATCGAAATCGAAGCTGGAGCTCCCAAGGTAAGCTACCGCGAGGCTCCTACTCAGCAGGTGGAATTCAACTACAAACACAAGAAGCAAACTGGCGGTTCGGGTCAGTTTGCACACATGGTGGGCGAGTTGACTCCGACCGACACCGAAGGCGATGAGACGTTTGTATTCGAAGAACACATCGTCGGTGGTCGTATTCCCAAACAGTTCATTCCGCCCATTGAAAAAGGTATGCGGGATTCACTGAACAAGGGGCCGTTGGCCGAGTTCCCCGTGGTGGGCGTCAAGATCGACCTGCGAGACGGCAGCTACCACGAAGTGGATTCGTCCGAAAGAGCCTTTTACATCGCTGCCCAAGGTTGCTTCCGAGAAATCATGCAGAAGTCGAAACCGGCCCTGCTGGAACCAATCATGAAATGCGAATTGGAATGCCCGGAAGAATACCAGGGTGACGTGGTGGGCGATGTGATTCGCCGCCGAGGACTGATCGGTTCGACGGACATTCGCGACGGTGTGTCCTACATCATCGCGGAAGTGCCGCTGGCGGAAACATTCGGTTACGCCACCGACCTGCGGAGTATGACCAAGGGCCAAGGTACGTTCACCATGGAACTGCTG
>JANQOL010000377.1 GCA_028289675.1 Pirellulaceae bacterium | reverse complement strand
CCCAGGACGATTCGTGGCGACGACTTCTGGATCAGCTGATGCCGCTGGACCAATTGGTGTCGCGATACCTGGTGTTCGACTGCGAGTCGCCAGCGACTCCCGCGGATCTTGTGCGTTCCTCCCAGGAGGCCTTGAGTCAACTTGGCTATTCCGGCTCGATCGCGGTTGGCACCGATGCTTACTTCGCGGAATTGAATCGCAACCGCCCGCCCGTCGATGCAACAGACCTCGTCTGCTATTCCGTCAATCCTCAGGTGCACGCGTTCGACAACCTCTCTTTATGTGAAACACTCGCCGGACAACGAGCGACGGTAGATTCTGCTCATAAGGTTTTTAATTGCCCGGTGGCGGTTACTCCCATCACGCTGCTACCTCGATTTAATCCCAACGCCACATCGGCCGAAGGGAGCAACGAGGCGCCCACCCCGGACACGGATCCTCGCCAAAGCACGGGGTTCACAGCTGCCTGGACGGCGGGTTCCGTTTCCCAACTGGCAACTCATCCCGCCATAGCAAGCCTGACCTACTTCGAAACGTTCGGCCCACGTGGTGTGATAACTTCGGACGGCGTGCCGTATCCGGTAGCGCACGTTTTTCGAGAGATCGGCCAGCACCGTGACATTAGCCCTACAGAAAGTTCGCATCCTCTTGCGGTAGCCGCGTTAGCGCTGAGCAACGACAAGGAGCGATCACTCGTGCTGGCCAACTATAGCGCGACTCGTCGCGAAGTTAGCGTTGTTGCTGATGGTACTGAATCACCGTTCACGGTGGACGCCGAAAGCGTACGCATCGTTGCTGATAAGGAGCTTCAATGACAACCATGCGATTCGCACTATTTGGCGCTGGGTTCTGGTCGAAGTTTCAGCTCGCCGGCTGGAGCGAAATTGACGGCGTTTCTTGCGTGGCCATTTGTGATCCGGACCGATCCAAAGCGGAGTCGCTGTCGCAAGAGTATGGAGTTGCTGCAGTCTATCAGGAAGCAAAACAACTTTTTGCCTCAGAACGGTTGGACTTTGTCGACATCGTTACGGATGTGAATTCTCATGCAGCATTAGCGCATCTGGCTGCCGAGCAGGGTTTGCCCGCGATCTGCCAAAAACCTTTGGCACCATCGCTGGACGAAGCGAAAGCGATGGCTGGACGCGCCGACGAAGCAGGGACGGACCTGTATGTCCACGAAAACTGGCGTTGGCAAGCTCCCCTGCGCCGCTTGAAGCAGATCATTGACTCAGGCCAACTCGGCACCATGGTTCGCGCTCGGATCGACTTTTCGAGCAGCTTTGCCGTCTTCGAAAATCAGCCATTCTTGAAGGAGCTCTCGCAGTTCATTTTGACGGATGTGGGCACGCACATTCTTGATGTGGCCAGATTCTTGTTCGGCGAGGTCTCCGATTTGTGTTGCCACACGCGTCAAACGCGTAGTGACATTGCCGGCGAGGACGTTGCAACGGTCATGTTGCGTACCTGCAGCGGAGTGACGGTGACTTGTAATATGGGCTATGCGAGTCGATGGGAATTCGACAAATTCCCGCAAACTTTTGTCGCGATCGAGGGCACGCAGGCGGGCGTCTCGTTGGTCGCTGATCACGAAATACGGGTCTATGACGGGCAGGAATCGTCCAGCGAGCGCGTTCACGTACCACAATACGATTGGGCCGATCCCGACTACGCCCTGATACACTCCAGCATCGTCGAATGTCATCGCAATCTGGTGGCAGCCATTCGCGGAGATGGCCAGGCGGAAACCACCGTCGCCGACAATCTCAAGACGCTCGAACTTGTTTACGGTGCCTATGAAAGCGCCGCTCGCAATAGCGTCGTAACACTTGCCAATTAGTCAAATCGTCAACTGCAAGAATCCTCTCTCGATGCCCAGTCAACCAATTATCGCAACGTACATCATCGAAACACCACTACCGGTGGAGCAAGCGGCGGAGGTGATTGCGGGTGAGCAGAGTTCAGGGACGTTCGTTTCCGTTCCTGGAGAGACGGCAGAAGTGAAGGCGCGTTCGCGTGCTCAAATCCTTGACATCAAGTTGATCGGGACACGCGACCAAGCGTCACTTCCAGGGGCACGCGTGCCTCCAGGGACGGCAACGTATCAGCAAGCTGAGATTCGAATCGCGTTTCCGTTCGACAATATGGGTTGCAACTTGCCAACCTTGATGGCCACTGTCTGTGGCAATCTGTATGAGCTGTCGGATCATTCGGGCTGCAAGCTGTGTGACTTGGAACTGCCCGAGGAATTTGCCAGTCGTTATCCGGGCCCGGGTTTTGGCGTAGACGGTACTCGAAGGCTGACAGGCGTCCAGGGCCGACCAATCATCGGCACAATCATCAAGCCGAGTGTCGGATTGACGCCAGCCGATACAGCGGACTTGGTGCGTCAACTGGGCGAAGCCGGAATTGACTTCATCAAAGACGACGAACTGATGGCGGACCCGCCGCATTCGCCACTTAAAGAACGCGTCACATTGGTGATGCGAGAGATCAATCGACTGGCGGACAAGACGGGCCGCAAGATCATGTACGCCGTGAACATTAGCGACGAAATCGACGCGATGCGGCGGCACTACGACTGCGTTGTGGATTCTGGCGGCACCTGCATCATGGTCAGTCTCAACCACGTCGGACTGGCGGGCGTGAGCGCGCTACGCCAAACCAGCGAACTGCCAATTCATGGCCATCGCAACGGCTGGGGCATGTTCACTCGTCATCCAATACTGGGAATTGAATTCGCCGCATGGCAAAAGGTGTGGCGTGCGATCGGCGTCGATCATTTGCACGTCAACGGCCTCCGTAACAAGTTTTGGGAACCGGATGACTCAGTGCTACGTTCGATCGAATCGATGCGAAGACCACTGTGGACTGGTTACCACGCGATGCCTGTGATTGCTTCCGGTCAATGGGCCGGACAGGCCGTGGATACGTTTCATTCAACCGGCACTCAGGATGTCATTTATCTTGCCGGCGGAGGAATCATGGCTCATCCCGGAGGCCCGGCTGCGGGGGTGCGTAGCATTCAACAAGCATGGGAGGCCGCGGCAGCGGGTGTCTCTCTTCAGCAGCAGGCCGCTGAGCATCTGGAATTGCGTCAGGCCATCGA
>JANQOL010000360.1 GCA_028289675.1 Pirellulaceae bacterium | reverse complement strand
TCTCCAGCACGCACACTTCGTCTTGCTCGGCTGCGAGCGGCATACCAATCAACACCCGCAAGACATTCGCTTGCTCGGTCAGTTGGCGATGTCCCGCTCCATAACCAATCCGAGAGATTTGCATGTCCGGCAGCGGGCCGAATCCATCAGCCAGCGTCGCCAACACTGCCGCGCCGGTCGGGGTGGTCAGTTCAGCTTCGATCGCGCAACCTCGAATTGGAATTCCTTTGAGCAACTCCGCCGTGGCCGGCGCCGGCACGCTGACCAAGCCGTGAGCGATTTGTATCTGACCACTGCCGGTCGGTGGAGGCGCGGCCCACACGCGTTCGATGTTCAGCTGGCAGAGCGCAATGGCGATGCCGGCAATGTCGACGATGGAATCCACGGCACCCACCTCGTGGAAATGCACTTGCTCCAAAGTGGTTCCATGCACTTTAGCTTCCGCCTGTCCCAAGCGTCGAAACATGCGCAGGGTCATGTCGCGCTCGCGAGCCGTCAGCGCGCTAGCTTGCACCATGGCTTCGATGTCACTTAGATGGCGATGTGCGTGTTCCGGAGGATGCACCACATCCAACTGCAGAGCACGAAAGCAGTGCCGCTCCGTTTCGGTGAAACGTAGTTCCACTTGCTCTAGCCCCAGGGAAGCGACTTGGCGAAGCAGATAAGCTTGATCCGCCCCAGCATCGACCAAGGCGGCCAACAACATGTCGCCAGCAATGCCGCTGAGCGTATCAAGGTAAGCCAAAGTCATGCGAATCTTCCAGTGGATGCGCTAGCGCAGCGCGGATACGAGTGCTTCGGGCGGACGTTGCTCAGCTTAATCGATGTTGCCAGAGCCAGGAACCAGCGCGACGCTCAAGCGTCGATCTCGATCTGCCGCTCGAGAGCCGCAAAGAATTCATCTTTGGCGCGATTGTAATTATCCAGCGCGTTGCAGCCGGCAACGTAGTGATCCCGCTTGACGTTCTGCAGGTTTTGCCAGTCCATCAAGTTTTGCTGTAGCCGCCGGCGTACCGCCAGTGCCCGCCTCCAAACCGAACCATCGTGCCGCGTCACCAAGACCGCGTGAGTGGCCTCGCCGTGCCGAGGCTTGTGCATCATCGCTACCAACTCACCGGCACACCAGGTGGGTGTGACTACACGGGCATAGTTCAAGCCGGCCAGCAGCTCGCAAGCCGCGTTCAGTCCAGATAGGTCTTCCATGCCAGCCAAGAGATCCACGACCGGTCGCGCGATGCCATCCTCCATACACGTGCTGCCAATGTGCTGGATGTCCACCATCCAGCCTTCAGTCGCCTGCAAAATTGAAGACCGCGTTTGTTCGAATTCTTGCGCCCACATCGGATTGGCATGCATCAAACGCAACGGTTGGTGAGATGGTTGAGACATAGGGCTTTGAATCCGAGCCAGGGTAGCTCTGACGCATGAAATGGGTAACTGGCTGTTATCGACTGACGCGCACGGATATGGAAAGACACAAAACTGCTACAACCCTACCGGTCGGACTGCAAATCCGTCAATGTGTAGCCAGCATCACCAGGATACCTGTTCGGCAATGAGCCCCTAACCGATAGAGCGTGACAGACACCGATTCCAACCACCCGAATCGAACCAGCAACGGATTACGGACGACGGCCATGGGTTCCACGATCATCCCCAATGGATTGAAAGGCACAGTTGGATTGAAAGGCCCAGCTGGATTCAAGGGCCTAGTGCGATTGACGGATCGCGTCGCTGCCACGCCCGGGATGGTCGGCGTTTCCGGTTCCGGCGTTGGTGGGCACACCGCGAACTGGCAAGTCGTTGTAATTCCCCCCAACGCTCACTCGGTCGTCGTCTCTGCCAATGGTACCGAGTGGCCAGCGGGTGACCATGCCACCGGCCGCGAGATTCACCGGCGCTACGATTCTGCCCAACAGCTGGCAGGGCCGAAAGCGCCGTTGCAATGGAAGGCGGACGTCGGCTTTCACCAGCGGCTGTCGCGGACGATCCAGGCGGTCGAGCCTCCTGCGCCAAATCCCGCCATCCGGGACACTGGCTCCCCTCCGGCCCGTAGCGGAGCGCCTGCGCAGTCTGAGCAAGGGTCCGCCAAACCACAGACAAAAGCTCTAGATTCCACGGCTAGTCGCGAAAGTACTCCATCGCCGTTCGCGCTAGCCGCCCAATCCTCCCTAGAGTTGCAGTCTCCGTTGATCGTCGCCAATCAACTGATCGAGACCGTTGTCGATCGGGCTCGTCGCCTCAAGACGTTGCCGGCCAGTGAGTGCGATCTGTTGGATCTCGCCCGGCGTGGTTTGACGCAGGTTCAGCAACGCGCCGGTAGCCACTTGCAAGACCAGATGCTTGGTCACGGTCAGCTGCCACAATTGCGCAGTCGGTTCTATGCGGACCAGTGGCGGCGTTGGGCGCAGCCGTTGCTCGAGGCCACTGCCGGGCAGCGTAACACGCGGCTGGGCTGGATTGGTTGGGATCGTAGTTTGCCTAAGCTGTACCTGGATCCAAATCACCTGTTGCGAAGTCTGGTCGACATGCTGGACACTTTGGTGCGGGCTGGTGCCGGGTCTGAAATCGCAGTGCGCGTGGATTGGCAGCGGAACGTCAGCCAGAGACTGGTGCTGGCCCTGGAGTCTCAGTCATGCCAGCTCACCGACGCTCAACTGCAGGCCATTAACCGGCCGCTGGCCGCGACGTTCCGGCCAGGAACGTCAACATCGGATGATGTTTTGCAGACTGCCAGAACATTGACGACGCTGTCGGGCGGAACACTGATGGCTGAGCGAAGTGACGCTGGTGGAGTTTTGCTGCGCATGCACTTGCCGGTCGATGAACCAGTGTCCCTGATTCGCAGCTGGCTCCTGCGAGTCGCCTCGGATGCTGCTGTTGAAGAACCGCAAGCTCCATTGCAGATTCACGTTCATGCCGTCAAGGCACGACGGATGAACGTCGACTTGGTCGACCACGTGATGCAATTGGAAGGCACGGACCGGGACATGGTCTACCGGGTGTCGAACAACCGCTGGTTGTGGTTGGAAGTAACCAGTGGCCACCAACGACCGGGGCAACGGCTCGACGTGGCGATCCGAAAGCTGCCCTTAGTCGACGAGCGCGATGTTCGCGCGCAATCCGTGTTTTCGTCAGAAGAGTTTGGCCCAGCCGCGGAAATGGATCTGGCGCTGCCCGCCACTTGGTCGGATGTCGTTCGCAAAGTGGCCAACCAAGTGGCCGCGCTGGCGGCCGGGAGCGTACCGGTGATTGACGACCTAAGTCGGTTGGACCACACGCCGACGCTGCCCATCGGTGCTCCGGTACCGACCGTACAGCCATGGCTGAGA
>JANQOL010000349.1 GCA_028289675.1 Pirellulaceae bacterium | reverse complement strand
ATTGGTCATCTTGCCGACACTGAAGGTGATCCGCTGACGGAGTGGACGTTGGCAGTCCGTTCTGAAGATTTCAGTCGCAGAAAGCAGCCACAGACACCAGGGCGTCGCATCGGGTTTTCGGCCGACGATGGCGCGAAGACGGACCTTGCGGGTTACTTCCGACTTCAAGGGATTCCACCCAATGCCAGGGCGGAAATCTATGCCAGCGCAAGTGAAGGGAATCGCGTGCCGATTCACGTGAAGACCGTCACTCTACGGGCCGGCCAGATGCTCGAACTGGGCGTGGTGACGGTCAACGAAACGGAGTAGGAGGGTTCGACAATGATCTGGAATCCACGTTCGAATCAAGCGAACTGGGAGCTGAGGCATGTCGTGCATCTGCACCGTCGGGCGGCGTGGGGTGCGACATGGCCTGAGTTGAGCCGCGACTTGGACGCCGGCTTCGAATCAACGATCAGCCGGTTGACTAATCCTGAAGCGACGGAGCTACATCCTCGCACCAGCGAGCTTGCCCTCGCTGCTGTTGCACGCAACTCGGTGTCACTGCTAAAGGCAGCTTGGGTGAACGAGATGTGGCACGGAGCCAATCCGCTGGGAGAACAACTCACGCTGATGTGGGCGAATCATTTCGCCACCGGTTTCCAGAAAGTTCTGGACTGCCAGGCGATGTTCGACCAGTACCTGACGCTGCGAAGACATGCATCCGGTTCGTTTGGTGAGCTAATCCGCGCGATGGTGCGTGACAGGGCATTGTTGATTTGGCTCGACGGCGACTCGAACCGAAGAGGTCATTCCAATGAGAACCTTGCCCGTGAGTTGCTGGAGCTCTTTACGCTCGGCGAAGGACACTACTCGGAATCCGATGTTCGCGAGACGGCCCGAGCCCTGACCGGATGGCGAATCCGAATGGGTGAAGTGTCGTTCGACGAGAACCGACACGACGATGGAGAAAAGTGGATTCTGGGCCAGACTTCTCCGTTCGACGCAGATAGCGTTGTCGATCTACTGGTGAAGCATCCGGCAACGCCTCGGCGAATTGCCTGGCGAATCTGTGATCACCTGTTCGGTCGAGGTCGAATTTCTGATGACGCCATCGAAGCCCTAGCGGACTACCTTCGAAAAAATGGCTTGAACATCGGAAAAGCCGTGGAGGCCGTTCTGCGCTCAGATAGCTTCTTCGACAACCGTCAAATCGCAAGTCGCTTCTGTCCACCGGCATCGTTCGTTGTCGGTAATCTCCGGGCTCTGGAGCTTCATGATCCCGAGCAAGGTGCGGCTGTCGTTCCGGAAGTTGCCGCGGCCTGGATGCGAACGCTGGGACAGGATTTGTTTCAGCCTCCAAGTGTTGGTGGTTGGACGGGCGGATCGACATGGATCAGCGCTGGCTCAATGATCAACCGAGCTCGGTTCGCATTGAGAGTCGCGGATGGGACGCTACACGCTCAGGCATCCGCGCGTGCACCTGATGCCCTAGCCCGTCGCCACGGTGAGGAACCCTCGTCCTTCGCCAACAGGCTTCTCTTCGGATCAAGCGAGAAGGCAGATGCGTCGCTTCCACAACTCCTAACTTCCTATCGCGCCCAGTTCGATTAAGGGAAACAAAATGAAGAGCCGTCGACGATTTCTGACGCAGTGTACTGTCGGTGGAGCCATCTCACTGGCGGGCAGTGTCCCACGAACATTCTCGCAAATGGCCGCGCAGGCGAGATCGGAGCGAGAACACATTCTGGTTGTTTTGTTCCTGGATGGAGGTAACGACGGGCTGAATACGATCGTGCCGGCGAATGATCCGCTCTACAGGCAACATCGGCGTGAATGCCGCATCCAGGCCGCGGACGCGATCCCATTGAATGACGATCTGTATCTTCATCCGTCTCTCCGGAATCTGGCAGCCACATGGGAAGATAACCGGCTCGCGATTGTTCACGGAGTCGGCTATCCGAATCACAATCAGTCACACTTCGTCAGCACGGCAGTTTGGCATTCTGGTGACGTCAAGGCACAACCCCAATACGGCTATGGTTAGTTGGGCAAATCTCTGGATCCGCTGCAGACAAAAACAGACGCACCGCTGGCCTGGTCATTGGGTACGCTCGAAACACCTCACATGCTGCGGGGAAGGCACACGCGAACAGCGATGCCTCCTGAGATGTCGCGTTCTGAGGCCGTAGACGTTCTCAACCTGCTCAACAGCAACCAAAGTTCTCTGTCATCTCCCGACGTGAATCTCGTCAGCACGCGGAGCGAAGATGCTGCCGCGGCCGTCGAGCAGTTGTTGCACTCGAAATCCTCTACAGTCGCTCGATTTCCAAATTCCCGCCTCGGCCAGCAATTCTCACAGATTGCATGGCTGATCGAATCCGGGACGCCCGCGCCCGTTTACTTTCTCAAGCAGCCTGGCTACGACACGCACGCTGGCCAAACTCCATCGCACACGGCACTACTCAGTGAACTGGGAGACGCTTTAGCGGTATTTGACAAGCGAATGCACCGAACTGGCTACGCGCAACGGGTAACGACAATGGTTTTCAGTGAGTTTGGCCGCCGCGTGGCCGAAAATGCTTCAGGAGGCACCGACCATGGGAAAGCCGGACCCGTCTTTCTGGTTGGGGGCGCCATTCGACCAGGCCTTCACGGTACTCGACCAGATCTTGAGAACGCAGACCACGGGAACGTCCGAGTCACGACCGACTTTCGAAGCATCTATCGGTCACTCTTAAGGCAAATGTCGGTCCGGACGGATCCAATCCCAAAGACGATAGAACGGGCATCGCTGTTTCGAACGTGAAGCGAAATGATGTCCGTCGAGTGTGAAGACATAGACCGTCCTCAGGCTATCTTCTACAGCTGACCTTATTCAACTTGGCCGAATTCGCGACAGCGGATGGTCTTGGCGGCTGCCGTTCGAATCCCTCCGGCCTCACTCGGACGGCGTGTAGCTCAGTGGTTTGAGCAGCGTCCTTATCAAGATAGAAACCCTTTTTGTCGAAGGATGTTCTTAATGATGGCAACACCTTAGTTTTTCGTTCTGCCCTATGCTTTTATTATCAGGTAGGGTGTATCTCAAGCGCGCACTCCAGGCAAAAGAAAATAGTTGACAACTCGGTGTCGGTTTGCAACGATGCTCGTGTATTGGTTGAGGGATCACATTTCATTGGAGCCCTTCCACTATGCGTGCCCAATCCATTGCCGTGCTGCTGGCAAGCTGCATTGCCGTGTTCTTTACCGCCGCCGTCTTCTCAGGCTGCAAGTACCCGCAAGCTTCTGAAGTAATAGAGTTGTCAGAGGGAGCGGTGCAAGTTGGTGATATGTTCGCCGACACGCAGAAAGTTGTCTTATTGCAATTGCGGAATCCTACCAACGAATCTATTTCGATCAACAGATTTGAGGGATCTTGCAGTTGCACGAGCATAAATCCACAGCAGATTTGTCTTGGTCCATTTGAGCAAACTAGCGTAACTGTTTCTCTGTCAGTCCCGGATCAGATCGACGAGTTTTCGGCTGGGATCCTTCCTATCTCAAGTGATGCTCATCTAGCGCCGATTGCAGTTGTGGGCACGATACAAGAGAGGCCCGTGGTCTTCCATCCAACATCAACACGTCTACCAGTGCCTTACTACCCTCCCAACCAAGAGGCGATTGGGGTACAGGTAGCACTTGCGGACAACGTCAAGTTTCTGTCTGCGAGTATGAACGCAGGGGGTAAAGAATGGCCAATCCTAGACGAAGACGTTAAGCAGACAACGACTTCTAAAATGGCGCTCAACATCGTGCCGCCTGAATCGCTGCCGGTTGGACCTTTTCATATCGATGTGATCGTTGCTGTTCGTGTTATTTCGTCAGGCGAGGAAGTGAAGTTCTCGCATTCAATCGACGGAGAGATATGCGATAGCATCTGGATATCTCCTAGACACCTTCCGTTCGGTCTGGTGCGAAAAGGAGTAGAGAAAAGTCGCTACTTTACGGTGAGGCAGGAGACCGATAGTAAATTGGATTTTATCTCCTGCTCCGGGCCAGACTGGCTGCAAGTTGTGCCGTTGGATGATGGCGGATATTTCGCCTCCGCAAACCCCCAGGTGACCGGAAGTTTCGACGAGGAGTTGACCCTGTCGTTCTTGTGCGACGGCGTCGAGGTAAATGCGAAAGTGTCTGCCAGCTGCAGTGTTCTAGGTACGGATTTGGAAAGGTGAATTCCATGAGATGCACAATGTTGATTGCAGTATTCGTGCTTTCTTCAGTTACCTGCGGTTTGGGTCAAGATTTGGAAGTCGAGAGGGAATGGAGAGCTCGTCAGCAGAAGATCCAAACGCTTAGATGTGAAATTGCAGTAAAGAAAACGGTGTTAGCCGAGGCTTTAGATGCACTCGATGGATCGGGGAAGTACCCGCCCAACGATACCGAACTAGCAATGAGTTACCGTCTATTGCTAAAGGGGGACGGTAAATTCTATACCTCACGTGAAGGTAAGGAATTTGATCTGAGTTCTGGTCGTATTATCGAACGAGTGTACCAGAACGGCTGGCTAGATGGTCGCCGGCGAACGTTCTTCGCTGCTGTTGTTACTAAGGAAGACAGTTTTCCATCGGGAATGATCAGGGGTAAGAGTTCAGACTGGGATAATTACCACATCTTGCCGATGTTGCTCAGTGCGATTCCCTTCAATCCTCATTTTTCACCTGCGACGGAGGAGCCGTATGAGCTCTATGATTTACGCCCAGTAATTGAGGGAGTTCGGTGCGTTCGCTACGGTCCAGTTTCGCAGACCGAGAAGCCAATGTACTTATTTGATGTAGCGCCAGAAAAGGGAATGGCAATAGCTCGGATAACCAAAACGTGGATGGGCACGGAGCTTTGGCACGCCAACATTTCACTGGAGGAAGTTCAAGACATTGGCTGGCTTCCCAAAGCATTTGAGGTCAACCAGTATTACGGCAAGCAACTTGCCGAGAGTTTTACGGCCGATGTTGTCTCGATAGAAGTCAATTCGACAATCGACGATGCTGAATTTTTTGTCGATTTTCCCGTTGGAACTTTGGTTTCCGAGAAGCTCGGTGACAAATCTAGGGTCTATGTGCGCAAGGAAAATGGCCAGGAGAGAATTGTAACTCGACAAGAGCGGATGAATGGATTTGATTATCAGCGCTACTTGGTCACGGAATCAGGTGAGGCAGTCCCGGTGAAGAGATCGAGTACGCGTTACGCTCTCTGGCTTTTCCTCGCTTGTAGTGTTTTCGGTGTTAGTTACTTTTACTTCAGGAGTTGCAGAAATGTCGAAACGAGTTAGTTGGATTGTTGCGTCGCTGACCTTCACCCTATTTTCTTGGTACGGATTGAGTCGTACTCACGCTGACTGCGAACAAAAGTGTATCGAGACGCAATGTACGAAGGCTGGGCAATGGTCCGCGGTAGAGTGGATAGCAAATGCACCACTGATTGTTAATACGAACCAAGCTGGCAAGGACTTCATCGACGGAACAGATCCAAATCAGATTAGGATTTCGCCCAACTTTGCAACGGTGTGCCCTGCTATCGAAGTAAACGGTCTTCAGATGTATGGTGAAGCAACCTGTGGCGGCGGAAATGGGGACTGGAGCGACGCCAGGAGCGGAGAGGAATGCTTAAACGACGATTGATGAAGAAGATTCGTACAGGCAAACGATTTACCAAAACTAGGAAATTCCCTTGACGTGAGGTTACCGATGAAAACTAGAACAGTTGCCGTTGTCCTCTCCCTTTTTGCAATCCTGCTTGTGCCTGTCCTTAGTTCTCGTAGTGGAGCCGATGATTGCCAAGCTGGTTGTTACACTGCCGGATGCAAGAGGGCGTTTGGCCAGATCCAAGGCGTAGAATACGAAGACACTATCGCAATGTTGGCCGTCGGCCAAGCCCCATGGCCTGGCGATCCAGCTGGTGAGATAGTTACGGGGTATCGCTATGCGGACTACTTGGAAGCTTGCGGCCCAAAGTTTACGCCAATAGGGCAATTCCCGGGACTTGGAGGGTGTACATCAAACCAGAACTATTTGCCGACCACTGAGGCCGTCGAGTGCGTAGCCGAAGACTAGAGCTCTCCGTGGTGCAGGAATTTTGCAACCCAAGAAACTAGGTGGTGGGATGGCGAGTGTCTCTCAGGCCAAGTTTTTCACTTGGGTAGCAAAACACTCTGTCGTATGTATTCTGGTTTTGGGTTTCTTTGGAGTTGCAGCTTGTCGCCGCAATTTCCCAAGCTACCTAACGATCCTTCGCCGAGATGCTTCCAGCCACCTAGGGGCGGAGTATTTTGAGATTGCAAAATCGATCCGCAACGGGAAGGGATTTTCGGACCCTTTTGGCGTCCCTTCCGGCCCGACGGCCTGGATGCCCCCTGTCCTACCCTATTGCGTTGCGGGTCTTCTGTTAATTGGAGAGGAAAGGGAGGAATTTGTACGTAGAGCGTGGATCGCTTTTCAGCTTGTTGCGGCGATCGTAGTAGCGTTGCTATCTCTCTGCACCGCCAACGTCGCGCAAAAGTTCTTGTTAGTGCCCATGGCCATTGGCTGTACGTTTGCTTGTGATTTCTACGAGCTTTTCCAAAGGTCCCACGACACTCAACTCTTAATTCTGTTGACAACTCTCTTGTACGCTATTCTAGTGCGTTTTTGGGACCGCCCGAATTTGTGCGTTGCCGCTGCGTGGGGAGTATTTGGCGGCGGTTGTGCGCTAGCAAGTCCAGTCCTAGGTTTTGTTTGGGCAGTTGCAACGACGTTACGGTGGTGGCCTTCGCGAGTAGAGCTCAGTACTAGGTCTCTCTTGCCAGTTCTAGTGGCGATGTTGGTGATGTTGACGACGATTTCGTCTTGGACGATAAGAAACTATCGGGTTTTCGGTCGAGTTATTCCTGTAAAGTCAAACCTTGGATTCGAGCTGTGGCAATCGCTATGCCTAGACGATGACGGTTTACTCGACCACGAAACCGCGTATTTACATATGTGGGTGCGTGGCAGCAAGCAGCAGATTGAATATCGGGACAAAGGTGAGAGCGATTTTATCGAAGAGCGTTGGTCGGAGGCTGCTGCCGCGGCTCTACAGGATCCCATCGATGTACTCAATCGCATTAGCAAGCGTTTTGTCGCTGCGACTGTTTTCTATCATCCATTTCGGCCTTCTGAAAATGCCCAGCCTTGGCCACTCCGATGCAAACGCTTGCTTTTTTGCCTGCCTTTCCTTTCTCTACTCTTGATACTGTTTTTCAAGAGGACACCTTTCCCCACTCCATTAAAAGCGGCAATTCTTGTGTATGCGCTCTATTTGGGCGTGTACATTCTCGTTAGCTATGTTGACCGGTATGCCGCACCTCTAGCTGGTATAAAGTCAATGCTGGTCCTTTATGGCATCGAAACGCTGAGAGAAGATATAATCCCCGCAGTCATGTTTCGCAGTGCTCGGGAGTGACGTGAGTGTCCGGCTTCTATCTTGCGTTGACAGTCCATTTCGTGCCGACAGGCAGCAGGTAAGCACGCGAATCCCAAGTTGCAGAGGTGTCGTTGCCGACATCATTCTGGCGCGGAGCTAAGCGACTGGTGTTGGTGCAAATCGAGCAAAAGAAGATCGCCGGGACTGCTCGCGTTTGCGCCGACCTGCGTTTTCTGGGCGGTCAGCCGCGACCCGTCTGCTCGCGTGGCTTCCGGCGTAGAGAGGGTTTTTCGGGACGAACACGAAGCACGTGAATCTATGAAAACTTGGAGTAGATCTCCTCCAGCATGAGCCCTTTTGTGTGCGCCGCTCGCTTCGAGAATAGTTTGCTTTTCTCGTGAACCAAAGGGACAAAGCGGCGTCTATCTCTCTGAGCACGCCGGAACGAGGCGGTAGAAAAATCTAGAACAAGAACGAATTGGAATAGGACAATGACTTTAATACGGCCCGGTTCGCCACGGTCAACAATGACCGAACGTTTTGATGAAGGTAGGAGTTGTATCGGGTCGCAAGACGCGAATATGCTCTCCTTACATCCTGAGCGAAGGTGACACTCGGCTTATTAAAGTCAACGGACAACGTTGGTAACCCGGTGTCGCCTAGAGCTGCACCGGGTTTTTTCATGCCAAACCCAACCAGACGCAGAAGCTGGTCGGGTAGCTGAGATGCCAGTGATGTTCAAACCTACGCCGAGCCAAAAACAACGCGCCGATGGTGTAGTGGGAACCCATCTGCTTGCCATGCAGAAAACGCGAGTTCGAATCTCGGCGGCGCCTCTAACTACAACTTGGTGCGGTACGCCAACGGCTGAGCGGCTTGTCTTAGGAACAAGTGTTTGTGGGTTCGAATCCCTCCTGCACCACTGCCATTCATCGAATGAGTGAAAAACTGTCCGCGAAGTGTACTGGACGAGCACGCGACCCTGCGAAGGTCGAAGACTAGGTTCGATTCCTGGCGTGGACGCTTTGGCTGAGACCTCACCGAAAAGGCCAGCGATAAAACGAAAAACGAAACGGCTTGCAAGTGTAGTGGATAGCACGACTGTCTTCGAAACAGTTAGACGAGGTTCGATTCCTCGGCAGGCTGCTCACTGAACTGGTGCGGTGCGCTAATTGGCATGGCGGCTGACGACCAACGCTGCGCGTCGGTGCCCGACCTCAGTGTCTGTGGGTTCGAGTCCCACCTGCACCACTTTGCAATTAACGACGACGCGGTACGCGAACTAGGCACAGCGGCCGAGCTTAAACCTCGGTGTTTGCGGGTTCGACTCCCGCCTGCGTCACCTAAAGAACTGAGTCGGTTGGACTTGGTAGTCCAGGCTGTCTGTGAACAGTTGCCCGTTGCACGGAAGGCTCGATTCCTGGTCGAGCTGCTGGATCTCAGCGGGAACTTTATCAACTTCGTCCTTTAGCTTGGAATAGCTCCGTGACTGTTGCAACCTTGGAAAGACGAACTGAGATCACGGGCCTTAGCCCGATGCTTCAGCGACCAACGCTGGTACTGAACCGCAGCTGGCTGCCGATTAACGTGGCTACGGTCGCTCGGGCTTTGATCCTGCTGTGGAACAACTCTGCCAAGGTCGTTGACCCGACCGATTACCAGTTGTTTGACTGGAGCGATTGGAGTCGACTGGTTCCAGACCAGAATGAGCCGTTCATTCAGTCTGTTCGCCAGAAGATTCGTGTGCCGGAAGTCATCACGTTGACGCAATTCGATCGCATGCCGACGCAAGCGGTAACGTTTAGCCGACGCAACGTGTTCAAGCGTGACAAGATGATGTGCCAATACTGCGGCAAGCAACCGGGAAGCGAAGAGTTGACGATTGACCACGTTGTACCTCGCGCACTGGGTGGACAGTCAAGCTGGACGAACTGCGTTTTGGCTTGCGTTGACTGCAACTCTCGCAAGGCTGACCGCACTCCGGCAGAAGCAGGCATGCGGCTCCGCAAGAAGCCAGTTCGACCAACTTGGAAGCCGATCTACGCGCAGCGTATGAACCGGATCGAGAGCTGGTCGAAGTTCATCAGTGAAGCGTACTGGAATGTCGAGCTGGAGCAGTAAGTGGTGAGCGGTAAGTAGTAAGCTGACAGCCGGCTACTTGCCGATTACCGTTCCATACTCCACCGCTTCTTCATGCACCGAATCGGAAGTGCGGATTGAGCGGATGAGTCCATGGAGTACTTTTCCAGCTTCGAACAGAACGGAGTCGTCGTCAGTTAGTGAGCTACCGGGTTTGAGATATCCAAGCCGATCGGCCAGTGATGTTTGGTATTGGAGTTCGCGCAGTGAGCCACTGGCGATATCCAAGAATCGCAGCAAATCTGCGTTTGAGTGTCGGCCGCACCCTTCAGCGATGTTGGATGGGACTGATACCGCTGAGCGTCGCATTTGCGATGTCAGGCCGAACAACTCTTCCTTCGGAAACGTCTTGGTCTCGGAGTAGATGATCAATGCCAACTCATCAGCTAGTTGAAACGCCCGTAAGCTCCGGTGATCGCGCATCGAACAAATCCTCTATCAACTGACTTACACCTTACACCCGAAAGCTTACAACTTTTTAGACAGGAATGTTCTCCTGGGAGAGAAGTCGGTCTCCAAAGCCGATGTACAGTGTTCGAATCACTGCGTTCCTGCTTAGCGGGCAGTAGCCGCCCGCATATGCAAGCGTTCGATCGATGTCGTTCCGGCGGCGCAATCAGCCCTGCCTCTCACGGCAGTTGGCTCGTTGTGTTCCGTGAACGGGTTCTACAAGCGGCATTGATTGGAGTAGCTCAGATGGTAGAGCATCAGACTTGGGATCTGAAGGCCGTGGGTTCGATTCCCACCTCACGCTCCAAAGTTGGCTGCAAACCAACCTGACCCGGGCGCGGATGCGTCCACCATGAAGCTGGCGGGCAACGCTTGTTTGGCTCAATCGGCTGTTGTCGGATGACTGAGCGAATTGGAGCATTCACGAGTTCGCGAGAGCGGCTCGCGTCTGCGACATGCAGTGAAGGAGTTCATCAACGGCAGCACAAGGCATCGCCTTGCAGAATTGCAATCAAGCAGGAACTCAGTAGCGACCAGCGTTCGCGGACGGAGTAATGACAGGCGAAGGTCTACGGACCCTTGCTGAATTACTTCCGAGGCGAATGGCAACGTTACCAGCCGACATGCGAGAACAATTCTCCGCGAATGCCGTGTGTGATCGGCGAACAACGCGTTGCCTTAAGGCGTCTTTTTCAAGCAGTAAGCAGTAAGCAGTAAGCAGTAAGCAGTAAGCAGTAAGCAGTAAGCAGTAAGCAGTAAGCAGTAAGCAGTAAGCAGTAAGCAGTAAG
>JANQOL010000320.1 GCA_028289675.1 Pirellulaceae bacterium | reverse complement strand
GACATTTGGCTCCTCCTTGAGTCACTGTGGTAGGTAACTCGGGAGGGTGCCAAATGTGCTAATCGCAGAAAAGGCCAATTAAGAAACAGTGCCTAGGCTTGGGGACTATTGTTTACCACACAGCTACGCTACACCCTCCCTTAGTTTCTGAATTTTCCTTCTTATCCGCGAACAAGCGGCTCCAAGCGAAGACTCCCAAGTGCCTTTGGTGGGGGGCTCGAAACTCACTGAGTTTAGGCCTTCGAGATCAGAAGGTAGCTTAATATCTAACGAACGGTCACGGAGCAGAATGGTCCGGTCCTTTCCAAGTTTTCCAATGCTCACCCCGATTTCGAGCAATACGTTGTCACGAGGCGATAACTTCTTTGTCCCCCTACTGCGAACAACATCATCACCTGTGATAACGAAAATTGAGGCCTCGAATTCACCGATTTTCTTGTCTAACGATTCGAGGCAATACTCGCTTGGTTCAAAAATTGCGGTCCAGGGTACGATCTCGAATGGTCTTTCAAGATTGACCTGAATTGCCTCTACGATTGGCAAACCCTCTGTAGATGAGCCAACAAATATCGCTGGACGTTCCCTCGTGATCATCAAGTGCCCCTGATGTTAGTACGGTAATTCAGTATTGCTGTCGGACACTTCGTCGCTGCTGTTTGCATATTCCTTATCCTGAGCGGCAGCTTTTTCTTCGATCAGCTTCAACAAAGGATCGAGACTTATTTCCATTTCGGAATCACTGCCTGAAACGAGTAACCAGTTCTTTAGTCGCATTTCCTCTATTCGTCTGCGGAAGAGATCGACGTCCAGCCCGGCCAGGAACGATAAATACTCAAGGCTTGGTTTTCTCGTGAGATTTGGCCTCTTGTAATCGACTATCGCCAGAATCACCTGCAAATCCCTGACATCCCCCAAAATGGTGGACAGTGTTCTGATAAACATCTTGGGCATGGGGACGTACCCTTCTTCCAGCACGGTATAGGACCATTTGGTTGCAAGGGAAGAATTAACAGAAAGATGTTGTCTTACAAAGTTGCTCTTAGTCATCCGAACAACAGCCTTGTTGGTTAGCGAGTGGAATGCCTTAGTCTAATTAGAAACTAAATTAGAAGAAGCCGATTGTAGCAATGTAATGTATCTACCGAGTAGTTTCCTGCAACCCTAAATGAAAATATTTTCCCCGCTTTTTCGGCATGCGAATCTAATCACCCCTCCACCCCATTCTGAAGGGGCTTCGTTTTTTGGCCTCAAATTCTGCTTCATGGAGTAAGCAGCAAAACCATGAGCTTGAGCGCAGTCTCCCCCACCTAAGCCCGTATAGGTTTTGTGCAAAAGCGTGCCAAAGACTCCTGCTGACTTCCCCATTCTCAGTGGAGGAGGATGATTTATGCAGAAGCGTCTGAGACTTAGCCGGTCACGGAGGTGATTACGAGTGTGGCTTCACACTCTCGTTTCTGCTTGAAAGCAAGGGGGATTAACGCGCCGTTGGAACAGAAGAGCTAACCGGATTTGAACTCCCCAAGCTACCGTGGGCTAATTGGTTACGTCGAATGGCGAGAAGCGGGGTAGCCATTCCAAGAGTGCTTTGAACCAGATGAGATTCTCTAAAATCCGGTTCATAGCCACGAAAAAAGGCCAACTGCAGAAAGTACAGTGAGCCTTCATTGCGATAGTCGGGCTGGCGGGATTTGAACCCACGACCTCTACCACCCCAAGGTAGCGCGCTAGCCAGGCTGCGCTACAGCCCGAACCGATGGGTATGGGAATGCATCAAAACAGATGTGTGCCCAATTACCAATCAAGGCACGCATTGTAGCTGCTGGGGGACAAGTCGCAAAGATGCCCGGATGGCGAAGGTAATGTGTCGTGGGATGGCTGCTAGCTTGCCCAAGAAGCCTTCAAAGATCATGATCGCTGGACGCATAGACGCGACGAAGAATTTGCAGGTCCGTGTCGGTGACGAGCGGCAATTGGCGTGCGGGAGGCGGTTGCTGCCACACGAAGTCCGGCAACTGCCACTGCATCAGCGGCGGAATCAGCTCACCTTGAGTGCCATCGGTAGAGCCGAGTACGTGCTGTTCGACATCCTCGGGTTGCCAACTCAGTAACTGTTCAAAGTGCTGGTACAACCTCTGCCGGTCCAAATTCACGTGCAATGACGCGTCCAAGCTGCGATTGGGAAAACCAAGCGCATGCCCCGCTTGATGTTGGACGATCGATCCGAACACTTCGTCGTCCATGTCCATCGACAGGCCGTCAAAGTTGGTGGTCGGTAGGTGGGGACTGACCAGCAAAGCGTCCGTGCCGATATACGACCAGTTGCCCGAATGGTCGCTGCCGATCCGGACATCGCCCCGGCCGCGAGTCTCATCAAAGTGAATGGTGACTCCGCTGGTCCAGGCGTTGAAATGATCCAGTAGGCGTTGCCGCAACGCCGAGCTGAAGTTGCCGAAAAACTGAACGCGCAAAGTCCGCTGGTCTCGCGCCCAAAACCGACGAGTGAAACTGGCATAGCGACGGACCGTGATTATCTGTTGACTTCCAAGCCGTTCGGTCAGTTCACGCAGAGCTGGCGCGTTGTCGGGGCGGATGTGCTGCGCTACCTGGGCCGCTTCGACCGATCGTGACGCCGGCAAGCGTCTGGGTACGCACTGGTGATTGGCGGTTCGTTGGCCCGATCCAAAATCAAACTGTCCGGCGCATCCGGATGCCTCCTGCGCCGCGAACGCGATTTGCTCCAACAGACACTTGAGTTGTTCGGCAGGTCCCACGCAAGTGTCCTCGAGTTGCTGGAGTGTATCGCACCCTACACTTCCTCGCAGGGACAAGGTCGGCTCCGCCAGCTATTCCTCAGCGGCCAGAAAACATCTGCTGGCGACTCTGTGAACAGAGCATTAATTGCCACGGGAACCAGCACGTCAGCAAGTGAGCCAGCGGGCGGGGCCGAACAGTTTGGGGAACAGTGGGTGAGGATTGTTAAATCGAGATTTGCGGGCGGCAAAACGCACTGAACGCCGGGCGGGGTTGGGCTATAATGCGGTCGCCCCTGACTTCATCGCTCCGTTGCCCGATTCCGAGCGCAGACCTCAGTTTACTGGTCGTAGTGCCCCGCCGATCACAGTCCACCAGCTGCACAGCTCCTGGTTGACGTTGTGGTGCTGGGAGCGATCCGGACGCTCAGTTGACTTGCTTATCATCATCCGTTGGCCGCACCCCTCGGAACTTTTGGACAATTCTGAGACATTCCACATGACAGAACCGGGGATGGGATCGGTAACCCACTGGATTGCGGACCTCAAAAAGAACGAGGACACCGATGCCCAGCGGAAGATTTGGGAGCGGTTCGTCGATCGTTTGGTCCGCTTTGCCAACCGGAAACTGCAGCATAGTACCTGCCGCGTGGTGGACGCCGATGATATCGCCAACATGGCGTTCGCGAACTTTTTTCAGAAATCGCCCGAAGACTTCGAACAACTGGTGAACCGGAACGACCTGTGGCAAATCTTGGTGGTGATGGCGGAACGGCGTGTCATCGATCAGATTCGCAAGGAGTCGTCGCGGAAGCACGGCGGTGGTCGTGTGGTGACTGAATCCATGATCCAAGATAATGGGGACGAGCGGCAGTCCGGATTGGATGGGTTGGCGGGCAACACCATTCCGCCCGACTTTGATCTGATGTTGCTGGAGGAAGCCGAGGGCCGACTGAATTCATTGCCCGACGAAGACCTTCGGCAAGTGGCGGTGGAGCGTATGCAGGGACTGCGGAACCGCGAGATCGCTGACAAAATGAGCATTAGCTTACGGAGTGTGGAGCGCAAGGTCAGCGAGATCCGGGATATCTTCCGCTCCGCCGGAAACTGAGGCCGCGCCCATGGATCCAAGTTTCTCTCGGCGGCGCGCTCGCGACCAGTTGTGCGATCAATTCGAAAGAGCGTGGCACTCGGAACGGCTGCCCATCGAGAGGTTTGTGCAGCAGCTGGACGAAGACGTTGACACGGAAACGTTGGACGAGTTGATTCTGGTCGAGATCGACTTGAAGCACGCCAGCGGACACCAGCCAGAGCGCGACGACTATCAAGCTCGATTTCCACAGCGCGGCACAGCTATCGAGCGTGGTTTCGTCCGCATCGAACAACTGAATCAGACCAGTTTGGCAACCTCCGTGCCCACGGTCGCAGCCGCAGATGCCCAGTCGGAGTTGACCGCCGTCGGCCTTGCGGAATTGCCGGAAGAGGTGGGCGACTATCGTTTGCTGCGCCGTATCGGCGCCGGGTCCTTTGGGCTGGTGTATCTGGCGGAACGCATGACGGATGGCGAGCGGTTGGCTCTGAAGTTTCCCAAGCATCAAATTCTGCGCTCTCTCGCCGAACTGAACAGCTTGCAAACCGAATCGACACTGGCCCGCGACCTCGTTCATCCGCATATTGTTCGCACCTATGGTCTTACTGAAGCGGACGGATTTCTGTTTGTTGTCCAGCAGTTTGTTGATGGGCCCACATTGGACGAGCTGCGGCTGAGTAGCACCCGCGAAATTGTCCACACGGTTGCGCGGATCGCCGACGGCCTGAGCTACGCGCATCAGGGCGGGCTGGTTCATCGTGATCTAAAGCCTGCCAACATTTTGATGCGTTCCCCGACGGTGCCACTGATCGCGGATTTTGGGCTGTCGATTCACGAAAGTGCGCAACGTCGACTGCGAGGACAACGATGCGGATCTCCCGCGTACATGTCACCTGAGCAAGTGATGGGACTGGCGCATCAATTGGACGGGCGCAGCGACATTTGGAGCTTGGGTGTCATTCTGTATGAACTGCTGACCGGTCGCCGACCGTTTCGCGGTGACAGTGCCGACGAGATCTTCGAGGAGGTCAAGCTACGGCAGGAGAAGCCGCTACGGATGGTCAAGCCTCAGTTGGACGGTGAGCTGCAGCGGATCTGTCTGAAATGCCTGGCCAAGCCGATTCGCGATCGCTACCCGTCGGCGGATGAGCTGAAGAATGATCTGAACAATTGGTTGCAGTATGAAGAGCAGTGGCAGCGACGGTCTGCTACGCCACCGTTGGTGCCTCGAGGCTTGCGCAGCTTTCGAGCTGAAGATTCCAAGGCGTACATGGAACTGCTGCCAGGCATTCGCAATCGCCATGGATTGCCTCAATCCATTCAGTTTTGGAAAGACCGCTTCGAAGTCTTCGAAGCGCACGAGTCCGCATCGGTTGGCGTCGTGATGGGACCGAGTGGCAGCGGCAAATCGTCATTCGTGCGAGCTGGGTTGATTCCGCAGTTGGACCCCAATCTCGTCCGACCGGTCTATGTCGAGTCGGCGGCCAGTTTGACGGAACAGCGTTTGATGGCTGCCCTGAGCGAATTGGATGATGGCATCCCCAAGGAATTGTCGCTGCCGGAGCTGTTCGATGGGCTACAACACAAGGTCTGGGCGAGTGATGACCGCAAGTTGTTGGTGATCATCGACCAATTTGAACAGTGGCTGGCGGCACACCCCAACGTTGAAAGCACCGAGTTGCTTGAGGCGCTGCGGCACTGTGATGGCCAGCGGCTAAGTTGCCTACTGTTGGTCCGCGATGAGTTTTGGTTGTCGGCCAGCCGGCTGTTGCAAGCACTGGGTGTAGCGTGGAGTGACGAACGCTCCGTCCAGAAGGTTGATCTGTTCGACGAAACGCACGCCAGGCTCGTCTTGACTCGGATTGGACAGGCTTTGCGAAAACTGCCGCCGAATGCCGAACAGTTCTCCAGGCAGCAAAACCGGTTTCTGGATCAAGTGATTGACGAACTGTCCCAAGATGGATTTGTCATTTGCGTGCATATTACGTTGTTCGTCGAGATGTTCAAGCAACGCACTTGGACGCTGGAGCAATTGAAACAGGTGGGCGGGTTGTCGGGAGTTGGCGAAGCCTATTTGGACCAGCTATTCGGCGAGGAAGCGGCCAAGCAACTGGGGACGCGACGAGTAGGCATGGTCAAGCGCGTGTTGGGAGAGCTATTGCCGGCATCCGCCACGAACATTCGCGGGCACATGTGCAGTCAGACGCAGCTGCGCGAGGTCGTTCCCGATGGGGAGCAGGCCGAGTTGGAGCCGTGTTTGCGATGGCTGGAATCGGACTTGCGTCTGATCAATGCCACCAGTCCCGAGGACTGGGTGGGCGCAGGCTCCGAAGACAGCACGCGGCACTACACCCACTATCAACTAGCGCATGATTGTCTGGTTCCCGCCACTCGGCTGTGGCTCAATAGGAAGCGATCCGAGTCGTGGCGTGGTCGAGCGGAGTTGAAGCTGGAAGAGTTGGCGCCGGTCTGGCATGCCCAGCCTGAACCTCGGTTCCTGCCGTCGCTGATGGATTGGATCCGTATGCAGTTGGCCATTGGACGAACGGCAGCACGCGAAAAACACCGTGACTATCTGGCCGCGGCGACCAAACGACATACAGTCCGGTTGGCCATGTTCGTTGGTGTCGTGGGGCTGTTGTGGATGGTGTGGCATGGGTTTGCGGGACAACTGGAACGCTCACGGCTTCGCGCGCGTCTACAAAGCTGCATGGAGGGCGATGTCGCACTCTTGCAGGAGGCGCTTCCCGACTTGACGGACCGGGCTGCCGAGGTCAAGCGAGTTCTAGCAGACGATCCGGCGTATTTTGCGAGTTTTCCCACGCGGTCCAAGCTGGTTCGGCATGCGATCGAGCCGAATGCCAAAGTGTTGCAAGATCTGTGTGCTCAGTTGCCGAATGTAAACGATCAGCGTTTGCTGCGTCTGGCTATAAAGCAAATTGAAGAATCGGAGTCGGCCACAGAGCAGTTGCGAGTTCAATTCGATCAGGAGATGCAGCCGTTGTCTCGTGCGCGCCTGGCCGCTGCCCTGCTCTACCTGGGCGATCCTTATGCCGCGCAGATCTTGTGGCAAGATCGGGCTCGACCCACTGCCGGGACCCTGCTGTCGCACAGGCTGATACAACTGCTGCCCGGCTCGGTTCCCTTGTTGGATTTGGCTAGGGGGCATCGCAATCAGCCGGACGTATTGTTCGGATTGCTGGTCGCTGCCAGCCGACTGAAGCCGATTGTTCAAACAGATGTTCCCATCCTGAGCGGTTCAACTGCGGCGGACGCAATGTCAGTGCGGGAAGCCGTCCAGTGGCAGCGGTTCTTGGCGCGAGCGGTGATGGAACAACCCGACGCTGGCGTGCATGGAATGTGTTGGCACTTGGCCATTTTATGGCACATGGACTTGCCCGCCCCGTTACCAACCAAGCAGCCTCGGCCAGGTTTTGGCTGGTGGACAATGGAGCTGGAGCCCAACGTCGTCCAAACCTTTGTTCGCATCCTGCCAGGCAGCTTTCGACACTGTCCTCCCGACACGCCACTGTTTGCGGATCGCTTGAAAGGGTACGCGCCGGCGGGCCAGGGTGTCACCATCGATGGGCCGGTTTGGATGGCCGAGACTGAGTTACCATTTCTGGCGTGCCAACCATGGTTGCGCGAAGTCGATCCGATCGCTCAAGATACACTCAGCCGAAGCCTGGAGGAACCTCGATCGGTGTGCGACAGACTGAAGATGACCGAAGTCACTCAGCGGAGGTTCGCCAATCCCCAATTGCCCGTGGTCAATCTGTCGTTTGAAGAAGCCAAGCAGTTTGTCGAGAGCTTCTTGCCAACAGCCAGTCAGGAACTAACCCGTACTTGGCAAGTCTCCTTGCCCACCAGTGCTCAGTTTGAATACGCGCTGCGTGCCGGGTCGGAGTCCTATTTCCATTTTGGATCACAAGAGGTTAGTGGCTACTTGGATCGCTATGCGATGGTCCAGGTGGAAGAATTTGCACCGGAGATCGATGAGCGAGCATTCAGTCCCTATGCTCGGTTACCCAACCGTTGGGGGCTGTTCAATATCATCGGCAATCTGTGCGAGTATGTAGAGATGACCGACAGCCAAAGAGCGGTTGATTCGGCGGCCCGTTGTCTGCTACTGGGGGGCGACATGCGGGAACCGGCCAGCTGTGCTTCGGGCTATATCGCCGCTGGTCCGCCCGATTGGTCCATGCTCCCCCACAGCGGTTTTCGATTGGTTCTTCGGCCGACCGAATGAACGGACGATGCAGTTGGTCCCGGCGCCGATGACGCCATGACGGTGGTGCTTTCAGTGAACTGAGCAACCAAAGCTTAGCCCTCCGCCAACCCGCTGGAGTCCAGGCTTTAGCCGTCTACGAGATCCTCCGGTACCGGAAGCGGCTAATGCCTGCACTCCAGCCTGTCTACGTGAAC
>JANQOL010000312.1 GCA_028289675.1 Pirellulaceae bacterium | reverse complement strand
TGCAACGAAACGGTCGCCCATGACGACGAAGACAGGCACCAACCAAAGTCAAGGTGGTCCAGGGACCGCTTAGCTTTCCTGGCCCAGGTCCGCCAGCATGTCGCTCATCTCAGCCGCCGCGTGCAAATCTTGCTGGGCTCGCGCTTGCTCGATCCCATCGCGCAGAAACTGCCGGGCGCGAGCAATCTCATCTTGATCGGCCAATATCTGGGCACTACGGAAAAACGCCGGGACATGCGGCGGGTCTTCGGCACACAGCTGGGCAAACAACTCCAAGGCGTCCGCCGTGTCACCGTCTGAATGCTGCTCCATCGCTAGCGAATAACGTAAGAACACGTCTTGTGGTTCCGCTTCCAACATGGCTTCGATCTTGGCCCGACGGCTTTCGGACATGGCTGCACCTTGTAAACGAATGGCTCGTAAAGGAATGGCTCACAGTGGCTGGAATGCCTGTGTTTGGCTCGCTGCTCGGCTGCTTTGGTTTACCGATGCGACGCAGTGGGCAGACTGCCGTGGCCGAGTCTGGGGGCACGAATCATTGGGATGATGGGAGCGCACGACCTGAAAACGGGGCCGCGACATGTTTTAGCTATGATCCGTACCGCTACGAGTATTGACAAGCGGACTAGCCTTGAATCACTATTTCCGGTGAAATGGGCGACAGAATTCCACGGCTTCTGCGCCTATAGTGACCAGCCCATGAGGTTACGTTCAGGTGGAACCGCCAACTGCGTCCCCAAAGATGCAGTGCATCCCAACAGATGCAGCGCGTTCCGACCGGTACGCTGCCAAGTCACCACGCCGACCTAGTTAACTCGCCGGCTCAATCTACCTGCCCCAATAATCTCACTCCCTACAATCTTAGCCATCAGCGCCGCACGAAGCTTGCGGCAGGAGCGATTCGTGACGCTAAACATCTCACTTCGGATCGTGCTGGTCCTCAGTATCAGCTTGTTGTGCAACTCGATAGGTAAGGCCAGCGAGTTGCTGACCATCGGATCGCCAGCACCACCACTGGACATTGAGCACTGGATCCATGACGGGCAAGGAAAGTTCAAACCCGTTACGAAGTTTGAGACCAAGAAGGTCTACGTGGTCGAGTTCTGGGCGACGTGGTGCGGACCTTGCATCAGCAGCATGCCGCATTTGGCCAGTTTGCAAAAGCACTACGCAGACCGAGTTCAACTCGTGAGTGTGAGTGACGAGAGTTTGGAAACGGTCGAGCGCTTTCTCGCGCGGCCCGTGCGGGGAGCCGCGCCTCCAACCGACGAAACTGCCTCGCAACAACCTCAGAGCTATCGGCAACTGACGAGCGCCTATTGCTTGACCACTGACCCCGACCAGTCCACGTATACCGACTACATGCAAGCGGCCGCGCAAGACGGCATCCCCACCGCCTTTATTGTTGGCAAAGACGGTCGGATTGAATGGATCGGCCACCCGATGGACTTGGATGAACCGCTCGAAGCTGTGGTCGATGATCGCTGGGATCGGGCGGCCTTCGGCACCGAGTTTCGAAAGCAACAAGAAGCCGAGAGACTCATGCGGGAGATGTACGCCAAACTGAATCAACAAGACTTTGACGGAGCGCTCCAGGTCTTGGACAAGGCCTTAGCCAACAATCAAGGCGACATGCAGATGCAAGGCTTGAAGCTACAGATCCTGGTCGCGGCGCAGAAGATGGCACCGGCGAATCAACATCTCCAGCAGATGTACCGGATGAGCGACAAAGATCCCGCGACCGTGAATACCATCGCCTGGAACATTTACGAGATGGCGATGAGCGAGAAACTGCCCCCAAACAAGCTGGTCGGCACGTCGATCGATGCCGGCGAACTGGCTATCCAACAAGCTTCCGGTGCGTTGAAGGCCAGTCTCATGGACACCGTAGCCCACCTGCTGTCGTTGACCGGCAACATTGAACAAGCGCTTAAGCTGGAGACGGCCGCGCTAAAGATCGCAGATCCCGATGAGGTGGATTTCATGCGCCAATTCATTGACGAACTCAAGTCAATGCAAAAAAAGAAGCAGGCGCCGTCAAAGTCCCAGTAGCCGAACTACCAGTAGCCGAACTACCAGTAACCGGACTGCCAGGGACTGGTGTTACCATGGACCAGGTTAGCAGTGAGCTGGACTTTGAGCCCAGAGACAAAGCAAGAACTAACGCCCGAGAGCTCGCCCCCCAGCAGAACTCTCAGGCGGTTAGTTCCAGCTAATTCGTAATCATCGACCACCAGCGTTGATGTCGCAGGCATATGTCCGTGTGACACGCACTAACGAAGCACTCCTTGCGTCTGGCCTCCAGGTGTAGCCAATCGAGACGCGTTCGGATTCAAGAAACGCGTCGATTCTTCTTGAACGAGACGTACTTCGGTTTCATCAGTACGCACGTCGGCGCGGAAGCGATGGATCCCACCTTGTTCCGCCTGGGCGAACACACGCAGCCGAATGGTTTCTCCGGCCGCGATACTCGCAATCGGTTCAAACAACACTTGCCCGGGCACCACGCGGTACGCGTGACCTTCGCCACGGCTTGGTTCAATGCCTTCCGAAAACTGGGCAACCACCTTGACGTTGTTGGCGGCCTTCGACCCGCGATTGGTGAGCTCCAGTTCGTACAGCACCTCGGATCCGACCGGGGCTGGAGCGATGGGGTCACTCACCAACAGCTTGAGGTCGGCCACGGCTTGCACCAGCGTCAATGCGCTAGCAGAAGTCTTGCCTTGGGAAGAATTGCATTCCAGCTGGACCTGGTTTTCTCCCGCCTGCGACAAATTCAGTTGCAACGTTTCCTCATAGGTTTCGCCCGCTCCCACGACCGGAATGGTCCACATCACCACGCGGTCGGATTGCTGTCCTTGGCTCGGAATGCGAACGGCATCGGCGCCCGCCGGTAGTGTCAGCATGGCTTGCACATTTGTCGCCGGCGCGTCCCCGGTGTTTTCCACACGCACCTTGTATTCTGCCGATGTCCCGTGGTAGACCACTCGCGGCGCCTCGATGAGCGTCTCCAGTCGGGCCTGACGCACCAACACGTCGATGGCCGTTTGACTGGCGACATCACCAGTCGCACTGGCCTCAGCCGCGATGCTGATCGCTCCCCGCTGGTTGAACGTCAGTTCGACATTCACGGTTTCCTCTTCGCCTGGAGCCAGATCTCCGATCTTGGAGGTGCTCGCACCGTAGGGCTCGGCCGTCAGTTGAACCGCCACCTCGGAGGCCACAGCATCCCCGGCGTTTCTCAGACGCAACTGGTAGGTATTGGGCTCGCCAAAGCGCACCTCAGCTGGTCCATCTAAAGCCAGTTCCAACCGCGGAGCGCGTACAGCGACTTGCGTCTGTCCTTCCACGGGAACCAATGTCCATTCCATGGCCACCGCGAAATTGCGGGCGGCTTGCGCCAAGATTTGCACGGGGGCAGCCGCCTGATTTCCGGCCGGTAATCGGTCAAACGCCCAAGTGACCAGGGTCGCTCCATCGGCGGTCCGCTCAACATCGAAAGCACCTTGGGAAGGTTCGCCGGCTTGGACGGCCACTCCCGGCGGTATGTCCAGCCGCAGGATCAGTCCATTTAAGTCAATGCGATCATCATTCATGACCACAATCGAGTAGTCGGCAGGGACACCGACGGGTAGATCACTTGGCCCGTTTAAGGTCACTTGGATTCTAGGCGTCTGCAGACGCAGTCGTTCGTCGCTCGTTCCGCCAACAGGCTCACGGGGCGGCGGCAGGGTGGAGCGCGGATCAGCCGCCAGTGAGGACGAAGGACCGGGTGTGTCG
>JANQOL010000309.1 GCA_028289675.1 Pirellulaceae bacterium | reverse complement strand
TTCGAGCACCAGCAGCGTTCCCTGGTCTTCGAAAAAACCTTCGCTGGATCGGACACGCTCCGGATCGCTGGAGTAGTATTCCTCCAAATTGGTACCGGTGATTTGTCGATCGGGTTCGACCAGCGTCAGCTCGAGCGCCTCGTGTCGGTTGCCGGCAGCCAGCGTCTCTAGAAACTCTTCGGCGTGTATGCCTGCCTGTTCGAAAAGGTAGCGGTTCCTGGCCGCCTCGGCTGCAATCGTCCAGCAAGCCGTGATCATTCCTAAGGCCGTGCCGATCTGTGCTAGCCGCGCGCCGGTCAGTTCCCGATTCTTGGCGATGCGAACGAGGGCCACCACTCCCAACAAAACTGCTGCTGCACAGGCCACCAGCATCGCTTTGGTGAGGGGCGCCAGCAGGGAAATCACGCCGGCGATCAGTGCCAGCACGGCCAGCCAACTGATGGGCAGCGGATCCGAAATGGTTTCATCGGCCGCTCGAAAGCTGGGATTGGCGGATAAATCCTCGATGGACATAGTGGCGATACCTGGAAAACAGATTCAGCTGAGTAGTAGGAGTCGCCCGAACACAGAGCGTGTGATCTCAACGAAATCGCCGGTTCATCGAGCGAAGTGACACTAGACTTGGCCGAGTCAAGTTCTAGCTCTTTTTAGGCGACAGAACACGCTGAAGTTCTTGCAAACTGGTCAGTCCCGTGGCCACTGCCAAAACACCTTCTTCCTGCATGGTCAGGAATCCGTGTTGGCGGGCAACTGGCAGTACGTTTTCGGGACTGGGTTTGTTCAAGACGGCTTTACGAATGTCGTCGTTGATGATCAGCAGTTCGAAGATGGCGGCTCGGCCATAGTACCCACGGCCTTCGCACTTTACGCAAATTTCAATCTCGATCGGCTTGCCATTGGCGTCGACGCGCTGGTCCGGCGGCGGAGGAATAACGGGTTGGTACAGAGTTTGAACTCGACCGGCAGGGATGCCGAGTTTCTTCAGCAGTTGCGGGGAGGGTTGAAACGGTTGACGGCAGTCGGTACAGAGACGACGAATCAGTCGCTGGTTGATGACTCCACAAGTGCACTTAACCAATTCCTTGGCGGAGCCACGGTACGTAGCGATGAGGCGGATCCAAGCTTCAATGGCGGAACCTGCCACGATACGAGAAATAGAATATCGACTCTCTTCAATAATTTCCTCGCAGATCAGTTTGACGATTTCCGCGTCCACAAAATCGGGGAAAATCAGCACGTCTGGTTGTTTCAGCAGCAGACTCTTGAGCACGTCCATCGCTGTTTCGCCGGCCGACGAATTGTAGGTGTGCTTGGCGATGTTGATCAGTTCGGGATCGCCCAGCTGTTCGTCTTCGATGCTGTGGAAGTCGCGAACAAATCGGTCCGCCGATTCCAAGCCCACGCGCCAAGTCGTCGGCAGGCCGTGGCTGGCCGGACCGCTAAACAAAAACAGCCCGGATTCAGTGTTCAGCAAGGCGCGCAGTTGCTCCTGCATCTTCTCACGCATGCCCAAATCGGACAGCGCTTTCAGCACGGGCTTCTTGGGTTCGATGCGGATCACTACCCGTTCGCCTGTGGGGACGCCTTGGCTCATGATGTCGAAGAACCAGTCATCGCCTTTGTACGTCACGACGACTCGGCCTGACTGGCGGGAGCGCCGATCGGTGGGGTTCATCCCACACAGACGTTTGTAGATGACTAAGACGCCGTCGCCGGTGACCCGATCCATAGGCGGCATATTCTCCCACATGCCATCGACGCGGAACCGGACGGCTACGCCCTGCTGCGAGAAGTCCATCAGGATCTGATCGGCACGGGCCTTGAAGGCTTGCGCGGCCAACATGACGCTGGCGGGGTATTGTTCCATGCCGCGGCAGGCGATCAGCAACCCCTGTTGCTGCTGTTTGTCGCCGACCTGAGGCTTGAAGTTCAGATTGGGTAATACAACTTGGGTCCCGCCCGACGTGACCGCCGTGGTGGATTTTTTCTTGCGTATCATGGATTAAATAATACCTGGCTGGCTGACTTCGATTCCCTTTAGTGCCATCTTCAGTGCGTCCTTGTTGGGTGCCACAGCAAAGGCAGTCGGGCGATCAATTAATTCGTCATCGATCAGTTGTTTGAGGCTCATTGTAAAGTCTTGCATGCCTTCGGCGGCCCCGATGCGGATGGCATCCGGTAGTTTGGAATCTTTGCCTTCCAGCACCAGTTTCTGAATCATTGGTGTAAAGGTCATGATCTCCACCGTCGGCACTCGGCCAACGCCAGGCTTGATGGACTTGAGCAGCTTTTGCGCCACGATGCCCTTCATGTTGAACGCGATGGCCGACCGGATGGCACCGTGCATTTCCTCTGGAAACAGGTCCAAGATCCGGCCGATGGTCGTGGGCGCACTGGAGGCGTGAATGGTTCCAAATACCAAGTGACCCGTTTCGGCCGCGTGGATGGCCGTCATAAACGTCTCTTGGTCCCGCATCTCACCGACCAGGATGATGTCCGGATCTTCCCGCACGGCATGCTTCATGCCGGTCTCAAAGTCCTTGACGTCTTCACCAATCTCGCGCTGGTTGACCAGACACTTGTCTTCCGTGAACACGAATTCAATTGGATCCTCCAGCGTCAAAATATGCTTGGAGTAGATCGAGTTGATGTAGTTCAGGATCGAGCCGATAGTCGTGCTTTTGCCGGAACCGGTGACACCCGCCAGCAACACCATACCTTGGTCAAAGTGGCACAAAGTTTCAATCGACGGAGGCAAGTAAAGGCCTTCGAATGGCGGGATGTAGTTGTTGACGCGCCGCGCTACCAAGCCGATCTTGCCGAGTTGCTTGAGCATATTGACTCGAAAACGCCAATCGACTCCGTCCACGTTGACCACATACGCGAAGTCGGCACCACCATCTTCTTCGAAAATGCGTCGCGCCCGCTCGTCCATCATGGGGACCAACAAGCGTACCATTTCTTCGTTGTCGACCGGCGGGCGATTTAGCGGTTTGAGGGTCCCGCTGACCCGCACGATGGGCGGCTGCCCGACTTTCATGTGCAAGTCGGAACCTTCTAGTTTGACCAGAGCGCGAAAGATCTTGTCGACCTCCAGGGATTCGCGCTCTTTCAGCAGGTTGCCGACCAGGCGATCCATGGTTTCGTCAGTGCCTGACTGGCGGGCTTCGGCCGTTGCCATTTTGTGCTCCTGTAGCTGCTGCTGCGCTGGGTGTGGCCGATCGGAGGCAACACCGCAGACGATCCTGGAAAAGTAAAAGGGCGGTCGTGAACCCGGATTGGGGACGAGGTCGCAAGGCGCTTCGAGCTCAGAGTCGAACCGGGATGCCCCGCGCGGCCATGACGCGTTTCGTTTCCTCTATTGTATACTGACCGAAGTGAAAAATACTGGCGGCCAGAGCGGCATCTGCTTTTCCCAACTGGATTGCATCGGCCAAGTGTTCTGGGCAGCCTGCGCCGCCGCTGGCGACCACGGGAATGCCCACCGCTTGGCTGACCGCGGCAGTGATTTCGATGTCGTATCCGTCGCAGGTACCGTCGCAATCCATGCTGGTCAGCACGATTTCTCCCGCCCCCAGGGCCTCTACCCGCTGAGCCCAATCCACGGCCTCCAGCCCGGTGGGGGTGCGCCCGCCATGGATGTGAACTTCCCAGCGCTCGCCGGTCGGAGTGTCCACTCGTTTTGGGTCAATATTGACCACGATGCACTGGCTGCCAAATCGATCCGCGGCCCGCGCCACAAAGTCCGGATCCTGGCAGGCGGTCGTGTTGATGGACACCTTGTCACAGCCTGCCTGCAGTAAAGACCGGATGTCCTCTTCGTGACGAATACCGCCTCCGACGGTCAATGGCATGAACACCTGTTCTGCGGTGCGGCGTACCACATCCAACATAATGTTCCGCTGCTCGTGGCTGGCCGTGATGTCCAGGAAGACCAGTTCGTCCGCACCCTCGCGCTCGTACCGCGCGGCCACTTCGACCGGATCTCCCGCGTCCCGTAAATTGACAAAATTGGTGCCTTTGACCACTCGGCCTTCATTCACATCCAGACAAGGAATGATGCGTTTGGCCAGCATATTCACCGTTTTCCAGGAACCCAAAATATCGAAACTCAACGCGATTCATCGTATCCGGTTCAGTGGCCGACGCTAGTGCATTTTCACTTTTGGCGGTGCCTGTTTTCGACGGTGATCCAACACCATCGTTTATTGCGCTGGCCAATTGTGGGTGCGAATGACAAGCGTGCTCATGCCGCGTCGACAGTCAATGATCGCCCAAAAAAAGAGGCACCGCTTGCGGTGCCTCTGCCGAGTTCTCGTTTTGTCCGATCAGCCGACCAACGGCTCAGGAATCCACTGCAGGACGACGTCGCGGTGGTCGGCAGGTCCGACCCCAGCGCGACGTGGCGCGGATTGCGAGGATGCTAGGTTCCAAACGGATCGCCAAAGGGATCCGAGGTGCCTCCGTCACCACCCGGCGCCGGATTGCCGAAGGGGTCTGAAGCGTCGCCGCCGGCGGGCGTATCACCGCCCGGGTTGCCAAACGGATCCGACGCAGGAGCAGGCGTCCCGGTGTCAAACGGATCGGTGGCAGGCGCGTCACCCATGTCCGGCGCTGCTCCCGTGTCGTCACCAAAGGGATCCGTGGTGGCGTCGACTTCCGGAGTGGCTACTTCAGGATCATCGGTTGTGTTGGGAGATCGCAGACCATCGCCAGTAAAGGGATCGTCGCCGGTATCGCTGGGAGTGACCGGTGGTAGGGCTTCCGCGGCCGAAGGTGCCATCAGCCCCGCGTCGCGCCGTGCCTGTTCCATCATCATCTG
>JANQOL010000301.1 GCA_028289675.1 Pirellulaceae bacterium | reverse complement strand
GATCGGTAGCAGCGGTCGGTGACCGCTCGCGAAACACTCGTTTTTATCGTTGTATCTGAAAAACAGTGCTTTCTAGATCCTCATTTTTGGAACTACTGAGTTTTGCGTTTCAGCCATTGGCCCCTTATTTTGCGAAATAGACCGGTTTTTCTGCACCGAACTCCTCAGGCCGGCCGCCTGACCATGGAATTCGCTCGAACTTCATGCCCTCACTCCGACGCGTCTGCCTGCGGATGCCGGGCAAGCCACAGCAAATGGCTCAATTGTGAGAGTTGCTCGGTGGTCAAATGGCCTAGCTGTTTGCCATGCAGTTCGTTGAGCGGCCGGTCGATTCGCTTGAGCAACGCTTTGCCGATCTTCGTCAGATTGACCCAAATCACTCGACGGTCGTTCTCACAACGGGTTTTGGTGACTAAACCACGGGCTTCCAAGCGTTCGATCAAACGCGGCATGTCCGATTGGCGTGTAATCATTTCGTCGCCAATCTGATACACCGACACAGGAGTGCTGTGTCCACGCAGGATGCGCAAAACATTGTATTGCGGTGACGTCAGCTCATATTCTTTAAAAAATTGGTGATAGCGTGTGGTCAACACCACGTACGACCTGGCGAGATTTAGATAGGCTTCTTCTTCTCGACGCTCAAACGGCGCTTTCTTGCCAATTTCGGCCGCCAGTCCGGTCTGATGTGGGTGCTTGTTCGCCATGGATAAAGGTGAGTGGTGAGACGCGGTTGAGGGTTTAGGGTGGAAGGTGGAGGGAACGCGCTCGCGCGTGCCGCCTACCAAATCCCAAATCAAAAATCATCAATCGAATACGCAGGCTCGGCCGAGACTTCACGATAAAAATGATATCCACAAGTCGTCAGAGCCGCCAAGACAGGAATGGCCACCACCAGACCAACAACGACCACCACCGGCCAGGACACCAATCGGCAGCGCTGGAACACGGCAGTGCCAACGGCAGAAAGCCCCACCAGCAACAGACTCCACCAAGTCACTTCGGCAAAAAAGTATCCCAGGATCAACGGCAACCCAATCGCCGCGGCAAGCATGACGCCTGTGTAGTCAAGCCAGGCCTCGAGACGACGAGTAAACAGACTCGCAAGCACGGCAGCAACCACTCCACTGGCTCCCAACAGCGCGTAACGCAAGGTGCCTGAGGTGGCCAAAATGCCACAGCCGCTCGCGGCCAAAACGACGATCAAGACGTGTTTCGTAACTCGGGCAGCTCGATTCGGCGGCACCAACGCAAAGCAGGCAGAGCTAATCCCCAGTACCAGAGCCGGCAAACCAACCATGCCGATTTGGCTGAGCACCTTGGCTTCTTCCGAAAAATAAATGCTTGTCCACAACATCCGTACAATCGCTGCTGCGAACACGCTCCCGGCCAGGAGCGTAAGCCCAAGGATAACGAACCTGCCGCCCTGGGGAGGCTGATCGACCAAACTCGAGGGCCGATCGCTTTCTGCCATGGTGAAAAAATGAGCCCCCACGACTTTCGCCCAGAACGCGCCCCAACCGACCACCAACAGCACGCCAACTACCCAAGGCACCCATTGAATTGCCACGGCCGGAAACAGCAGCGACTGGGCAGCCGCCGAAACATGGTCGAGCCGCTCCTCCGCGGTCAACAAAAACTGGCCGCCGGCGGCTGCTTCGTCCAGCGCCAACCGTAGCCAGTAGACGAGCGTCACCACCAACCAGCATCCGCTAGGCACCGCCATCGGCACGCGCAGCCACCGCAGGGTGGCCGTGACCGCTAATCCCGCAAGTAGCGGCAAGCCTGCGAACACTCCAATTTCCTCAGCAGATACCATTACCGTCGAACGCCTTCAAAGCTGACGATGATGGTGATGTCGTCGCCAATGGCTGGCAACATGCCCTTCATCCCAAACTCACTCCGTTTAATACTAAAATTCGAGAAAAACCCACAGCGATATTTTTGATAGGGACCAAGACCTTCGCCTAGATACTGGAGTGGAACCGTGATCTGTTTGGTCACGCCGTGCAGCGTCAGATTGCCGGTAAGCTGCAATTGTTTGCCAGTTCCGGTAACGCTGGTCGACTGGAAAGTAATTTTGGGAAACTGCCGCACGTCGAAGAAGTCGGGGCTGCGCAGATGCCCATCACGTTTCTGGTCGTTGGTGTCGAGCGAGGCCGCATCAATCTCCACCGTAAACGCACTCGCGGCCGGGTTGTTTTTGTCGAACCGAAACGCTCCGGCGACTTGATTGAATCGGCCATAGGTATAGCTGTAGCCAAAATGACTGGCGGCAAACACCACCGACGTATGCGACGCTTCGAGATCGTAGGTCGCCGATTGGGCAACCGCTCGGGAGCCGGTCGCCATGAACAATAAACAACCAACCGTCAGCAAAGCCAAACGTTTCATCAATCCATTCTCCTTAAAAGAAACCCTAAGATTTACCTGTTGCCACATGCAGTTGCCAAGAGTGCCAGCTCGGTTTCGCCTCGTTCCCAAGCAGAGCCTGGGAACGAGAGAACAACCTTATATTACCTGACGAAAAAGTCTGTAATAGAAACCACCAACACCCACGCTTCGTCTTTCTAAAGCAAGTTCAGTCGTTCCAAATTTCCGATGTTGATCGGTAGCAGCGGTCGGTGACGAAGCGCGAAACACTTGTTTTTATCGTTGTATCTGAAAAACAGTGCTTTCTAGATCCTCATTTTTGGAACGACTGAAGTTGCTTTTTACCGTGTGGCGGGCGCGACTTAGTTTTTACCGGGATTTCTCGACGAAACACCAGCACGCATTTTGGTAATCTGCTCTAGTCACGGCGGCCTCTATCCTTCTCCGTCGCTTAAGGGCAAATATCTGTTGCAACACCTAATTAGTCAAGACCAGATTGCCAGGATCTCTCACGCGCCAAGATGCACTGGTGAGCCGAGAAACGCTTCAGTCATCGAGCGATCCAATGAACCGACCGACCGGGTGGGTGGGTGGGTGGGTTTGCACCAAGCGCGAACGCGCTCGCGTGAAATCCTACGTCTGGCAGGCAGCCTAATCGCCGGCTTCGTCGAACTCGTGTAGATCACCTTCGGTGATCATGGTGAAATTTTTCTCGGCCAGCGTTTCCATTGCCATCTCGATATTGTCAACCATCAAGGCGACCGCCGGACGGCCATTGGGGCGGACCAGCAATGGATAAACCTGAGTGATGTTGATCTCTGCTTGCAACAGTGCGGTGCAGATGCGCAGTAGCGGCTGGGGGCCGCTGGGCAGTTCAACACCAATCAGATCGGATTCGATAAGGGCCAGCCCAGCCCGTTCCAGGATTTCGCGGCCTTGCTCGGGATGGCTGAGCAGAAAACGGACAAACGCACATTCGGTCGAGTCGGCAATCGAGAGGGCTACGATGCGAACCTTGCTGCCTTCAAACCGGCGCACCACTTCGAGCAACTGGCCCACGCGGTTTTCGAGAAACACGGTGAACTGGCGAATCGTCGGGTAATTGCGACCGCGCATCGTGTCAAAGTCGGTGCCTGCGCCCTCTCCAATACTCATCACGTGCAAATTTCCCGATTGATAAAGGTTACCAGTGTCGTCTGAAGCTTAGAGCAAGGATTGGATCACTTCGTAGTCATGGTTTCGTCGGAAAAACTCGGCGAAACACCGGTACACATTTTGGTAGTTTGCTCTAAGACGCCTCAAAACTTCAACTCACCAAAGCGACCTAACTATAGAAATTTTTAGGATTTCCGTCAACCGACTCCACAGTCTACCCAAGTTTCCATCGCGCGGCTTGGCGCTCTGGGCGCAGTAATTTTTGGTGGCGTCTTTCTCGTGTGTTTTCTTTTGGGGGCACACTGGCGGTAAACTGGTTGTGTGCGGCAAATATTTCTGGTGTTTTGAAAACCACTCAAATACAAGCCCGACGCGCAAGCGAGGGAACTTGAGTGGAACCTCTTCCCTCGCTTGCG
>JANQOL010000288.1 GCA_028289675.1 Pirellulaceae bacterium | reverse complement strand
CTGCTCAAGCTTTTCGAGCGTGCGACGCTACTGGAAGCGGATTTCTGGCAGATGGGGCTTGATCGACCGACTTGAGCGCTCGACCGCGCTTGCAGCAGTGGTGAACCGAAAGTCCGCTACGCCACGTCGAGCCTCTGTTCATCACGAAGAACATCTTCGGCAGTCACGCGGTTCCGGCCATCATGCTTGGACTGGTAGAGGCAAGCATCGGCGCGAGAGACCAACGACTTCGTTGTGTCGTTGTCCGTCATCATGGCGACACCAAATGACATGGTGATCCGGCCGATCGTCTGCCCGGTGGAGCGTTTCACAAGCTCCTTATCCATGACGGCTTGGCGCAACTGCTCGGCGACGACGGCAGCACCCTCCAACTCCGTTCCTGGAAGGATGATCCCGAATTCTTCTCCGCCGTAGCGCGCTGGAATATCGCGACCCTTGAGCGATTGGGCGATCGTCAGACCAACCAGTTTCAGGACCTGGTCCCCAGTCTGGTGCCCATGTGTGTCGTTGAAGTGCTTGAAGTGGTCGATGTCACACATCACCACGCAGAGCGGTTGCTTCTCTTCACGGTGGACTGGGAACGCCGCATCAAGCGCCTTGTCAAAGTGCCTGCGGTTTTTGAGGCCAGTCAACTCGTCGGTGATGCTCTCGGTGCGAGCCCGTTCGAGTTTGGCTTGCAGTTCCGCGATTTGGTGACGAGAGTCGTTCAACTGCGCTTCGAGCTTCTCGTTGCTCTGTTCCATCATGCGCGTTGCGCCGAGCACCCGTTGAACGATTTCTGTGGCTTGCTCGCGTGAGCCTGACGCACTCAGCCGGGTCGCAGCATCACGCAGCTCGGTGCCGTATTCGCCAACATTGCCCGCTGACTCTTCAACCAGCCGCATCAGATCCCCGACCGAATCGGACATCTGGTCGCCCATATTGGTGAGTTCATCGCCCAGCCGGGCCGGAGAGACGTACTCGTAGTACATCTTCTCAATGAATTCCGACGGAATGCGTGCACTCGATTTCAGCGCGTTGTTTATGGCACGATTGAGCTTGCGGTTGTATCCAGCCGCGTAGGTGTACCAGACCTCATAATAGCGCGGATAAGCGGGGTTCCGGTTCGAACTCATGAACCGGAATGCTGTCGTTGCGAATCCAGCGGTCCGCTTGAATTCGTCCAATTCGCGCTTGTTTTCTTCCATGGCGGCCATTCCAGACGGCAGTGCGAGTCAGCACACAGCGTTTGGAGAAACTATGGAGTAGCCAGTTAAGGGCGCATTAATGGAAGGGGTTTGCCGGCAAAAATCTGCCCTAACGGCAACCGGAGTTGGGGCTGTTTGGCCCGCCAGCGCTTTAAGCGCCTTCTACGGCCTTTTCCCGCGGCAGGGCCGTACGAAGCAGAAATGCCGGCACATCATCTGACTGGCCAAATGGCACGTTGCCGTTCCCCTGGCTGGGGCGGTCGCCCTTTGCAGCCGTCTTTGGACCGCGCCCAGCCTTAGAACGGCCTTTGGCTTCCGCGGGTGTTGAGTCTGGGGTGGCTGCACCATCCGTCGACTGCTCGACGGCGTCGGCGTCCACCGCCGCCTCATGATCGCGCTGTTTGCCCCGGCCACGCCGTCCGCGCCGATTGCCCTTCTTGGGGCGCTCGTCGTTTTCGGCCGATTTGCCTTGGTCTTCAGCACCTGCGCTGGAACCATTGCCAGGTGCATCAATGCTTCTGCCGATCAAGCTTTCGATCTGTGCCAGGAACTTGGAATCGGCGGGTGTCAGGAGCGATATCGCAACGCCGCTGCGTCCAGCACGTCCGGTCCGGCCAATCCGGTGGACATAATCTTCGGGGTTCGACGGCAAATCGTAATTGAGAACATGGCTCACGGCGGGGATATCAAGTCCGCGTGCTGCCACGTCACTGGCAACGAGAATAGGAATATCGCCGCTTCTAAAGCTCTCCAGCGTTGCCATCCGTTGATGTTGGTCCATGTCGCCATGCAGCGCACCGGCATTGAAGCCATGGCGTGCCAACGAACGTTGGACCGTGCCGACATCGCGTTTCCGGTTACAGAACACGATGGCATTGGCGAGTGTCTCGGCTGCCCGGATCTGATCGCGCAGCGCGGCGCGTTTGTCAGCGGGAGAGTTGCCGCATTTGACAACCAGCTGTGCGACGGTTTCCGCGGTACTGCTGGGCCGCGCCACCT
>JANQOL010000281.1 GCA_028289675.1 Pirellulaceae bacterium | reverse complement strand
CCCCCTCACCAGATCCTTGCTCACCCCGCAAGTCGCTGGCGTTGTCGCCGGCTTTTGCTGCCAACTTGCCCTGGTCGCCGGCGGCGGCATCGAACTCTTGACCACCTTCGGTTCGGCCGCGCAAGGACCCCTGCAGCCGCAATAGCCGATCTGTTTCCTCGATCCAACGGCGTACTTGATCGCGTTTTTCCCGCACTCGATTTTGCCGATTTTCCGTTTGCAGCAACTCGAGTAGTTTTCTCAGATTTTCACGACTTAACTTCTGTCGCTGGATGGCTTCACTGAACTGGTCGTTCTCCAGATTTTTTCCCGCCCGAGCCAACAGCACGCCCAACTGAGATTGCTTGCCTAACTGCGCCGCTTGCTGTAGCAGCGCCGCTCGAGTCGGATTCTCCGAAGCTTCCAGCTCCGACGATCGCAACAGCAGATCTTCCAGTCGATTGAAACGCTCGGCGATAGCACGCTGCTCGCGCGCCAAAACAACAGCCGGCGTTTCGGCAGCCTGTCCATCGTCAGCCGCGCCGCCATCAGTCGTGGGCGGATCGCCTGAAACTGTTTGGCAAAAAGCCACCGACGGGGACACCGCCAACATGAGGCTGGCGAGAGCTGCAAGCCACCAACCTGACATGCCGTACGTTTCTCGCGAGTGGCAACATTCCTTCGCGACGCTCATAGCTTGGTCCCCGTGGCTATTGCAGCAACTGCAAAATCTTTTCTTTTTGGGCCTGTTCAGTGCGTTTCAGCAACGCTTCCTCGTCGTCCAACAAGTTGCGAACGAGTTCGATGATTTCATTAAATGACTCAATGTCCAGCATACTCTCTTTGATGTCCAAGAGCTTGACCAAAACCACGTCCAGGGCCACCACCGCCGTTTTGGCCGTGGGGATGCTGGCATTGGCTTCCGGGCGACTGCTATCGGACTGCGCCGCTGCCTGCAATTCCAACAGCGCTGCTGACAAGCGTGGATACTCGTTGCCCAACAATTCGCTCAATGGCTGGTGCACCTTTTCTTGCAGTCTGGTCTGCCGGTCGTAGCTGTCGATCCGGTTGTTCACCAACTGAAGCCGGATATCGTCGACTCGAGCAGCGACCCCAGTCAATTCCTGCTCGGACTTGTCGCCTTGCAGCACGCTTTGCTGAGCGCGAAACAAACGTCTGCGCCGGACCGCATCGGCCGGCGATTCCGCCGCGGCGCTGGGTGTTGCCGGCGTGGCGGATTCTTCGATGGCGGTGCCCAACGTCTGCAAGACCTCGCGCATCTGCTGCAATTCACTGATGATCAACTCCAACCGTTGACGCATTTCGAGTTCTTTGCGGTCCAGAATAACCAGCAGTTGATCCGGAGTCACGACGGCCAACTGCTGAGGTTGCCCACGCCCTTCGTGCAATTCCTCGTCCAAATCGTAGTAATCCTGCGCTCTGACCCGCAGTCCAATCGTGTCGCCGGCAGCGACTTCAAACTGGCCTCGTTCGGCCAGTTGTTGCAAGTCCACATCCGACTTCAGCTCCGAGGAATCCGTCAGCTGCAAACGAATCTTCACGGACTGGTCGTTGGTTCCTACCAAGTCCGCTTCGACTAGACGCACTTTGTTGTCATCCGTAACCGTCCCCCGAATGGGCAAAACAGCTTGCGGCGTGATGGCCGACCCAATGCCCTCCAACTGCGAAGCAACCTCGGGAACGGCGTCTTCCAGCACGGTTACCACGTAACGCAGGACCCGCTCGGAAAACAGGCCATGTTCGTCAATCAGCCGGATTTCAACCGTCTGGTTGCTTTCCAACCGGCCCAATGGAATCCGAAACTGTTCGCCGGAGGCGGACATCGATTCGATCTTTGGGAGACTTATGTCCTGAGTCGACGGATCGGTCGAGTTGCTGCTGGATAGCGCGCTCATGACGAGATAGTCGACTTGCTGCAACTGGTTACTGGCTTGACCAACCAGGGTGACTTGCGTGCCTTGCGGGATTTTCACTCCCGCGCGATAGGGGATTGCCTCCTGCGGCGGGACGCCCAACGAGTCCAGCAGATACTGAGGGTACTGACATTCCAACGTCATTGTGGCCACGACCGCCGGCTCCACGGTCAGGAGTTGCAAGTCGCGCAGCCGCGCGTCCAAGCCTACGACATCCAAGGTCATGTCGGACGTCATGCCGTCCAGGGGTGGGCCATCCAGCGCGAAAGGCTGCCAGCCCTCAAGCGGCTTGCCGATTCTCCGCAGATTGGCGCGTCCGCGGTTTCCGTCGGAAGACGCATAGAACAGGGTGCACAGTTCAGGCACCAACTTGCGTTCTGCCTCCGCGGAAACTTGCAGCATGACCGCCGCTCCACTGGGAACGCGCGCGACACCTTCGACAAAAGGCACCACGCGCCTTGCAGCCGCCAGTTGGCCGGTGAATGTCGGCGCCTGCAACTGAATTCCGTCCGCTCGCAATTCGGCTTGGCGAGGCCACGGTTCATCGGACAAGGCGAACAATCGCTGGGTCCACAGCTGCATCCGAGACGGCATGCCAACCGCCGCAACCAGAGTTAACACCAAGCCCATGACCACAGCGGTGCCTACGCCCCATAAAGGTTGCCAGTTGAAGAGGTCGGTCGCGTCCACGGTGTCTAGCCGCTGCGACAACGACTGATGGGTGCGAGCCACCATCTGTCGATGCGCTGCGGGATTCGAGACCATCTCGTCAACGTCATCGTCCGCAGAATCCAATTCCACGACCGTCACCAAATAGTTGTCCAAATGAGGGTAGTGGCGTTCAATGAGCAGCGCAAGAGAACGATTGTGAATGCGTGTCGCCCACCGCGGCAGCGCCCAAAACAGCCAAGACCAAAGGCAGCCGGCAACCATGGCCAACAGCATTCCGACGCGTAGCCAACGTGGCGTCTCGTTGGAGCCTAACGTGACCGGCAAATAATCGATCAGGCCACCTAGCCAATACACCGCCAGGCAGCAACCCAGCATCATCAATGCCGCTTGAACCAGAATGTAACGCTGCAACAGCGCGCGTACCTGCCCGAGCAACTGCCTGACAGCGGGAGCTACGGCATGGTTCGAACTCGAGCGCCGGTCGGATAAGTGCTGCGTCATGTCGCCCAGTAAGTCCTCCTATGCCAATCGATGAAGACGCCGAGTGAGCCATTCCAACGATAGGCAACCGGCGATCCAGGCCATTAGCCAGCCAAGCCAACGGAGTTGGAACCGACGATCCGGTGTTCCGGTTAAATAGGCGACTTGGTCTTGAGGTTCAATACTTTGGATAATGTCTGCCCGTCCGTCGGTTCCCGGCTGAACACAGCTCTCAATACCGGTCCAGTACTTGCCACCCGATTCTACCGCCAGTTGCCGAAGGAGAACATCGTTGCGTTCGGCCCGCTGCATTTCCAACGCCGGTACCTTGGCTTTGACCGATGCACTCAGCACTTCGTCCGAAGCGAGCCCACCAATCTGCAACTGCGCCGTGTACTCGCCGGGCACTAGGATTGGAAATTGGCCGGTGTAGACACCTGGTTGGGAGCCATCGGCCAACGGACGAAGCACAATCGGCACATTGGATTGCCGCGGATCGATCAATCGCGCCACGACTTCACTTTGAATCAGTGGTTCGTAGCGCTCATTTTTGAGCACCGCGCGCAAGGCAACTTGATCGCCAAGAACAGCCTGCTCTCGATCGACGAGCAACACGCCCCGATCGGAGTCCAACAGCAAGCGGCCTTGGGAGATCCAACGAACCAGTTTGGTGTAGAAGCGATCAAAGTACTGATCACCAGCGCTACGAATACGCCACAGTTCACCTCCACCTAGATAAGCGGAGCGGCCCGCGCCATAGAACTGACTGGCTAGATAGATGGGGAGCTGACCATCCAAGGCGGCTTGCGGATCGGAGAACTGCAGCAACGCTTTGGCACCAGGCTTCAGTTCGTAGGCAGCGGTGAACGAATGAACGCCGGCAAAATCTTCCCAAACTTCGAAGCTGGACTGCGGCGAGTCCGTCACCCATAGAAACTCAGTTTGCCGACCATCGGCGGTCAAAATGAGCGGCCAAGGAGTTTCCGATTCGATGCGTCCCACCGCCAGCAGTGCACTGCCGCGTTTTTCCAACACGACCGGTGACAGCGAGCGGAGCAAGCGGGCGCGTTCGCCGTCGGCCGATCGTGCCAGCCACTTGGGCATCTCCACCGATCCGGCCACCAGTAGGAGGCCGCCCGCCTGTTCAGCCACCCATTGTTCCAATGCGCGAACACTTTTGTCGGAGATCTGCGTCCAATCCGCGTCAAAAGCGAGCACGGCGTCGTAGTCGGCCAACTCCGTGCGATCCTCGGGGAAGTCGGTTAGCAGCCGCTGCGCCTCTTGCGAAGTTTGAGCGGTCCCGGTCTGCAACAGCACATGAGAGTCCACGTCGCGATCACGGTACAGTAAGTTGCGAACAAATTGGTACTCCCGAGTTGGACCGCCGGCCAAGATCAACACGCGGTTCTTCCGCTCGATGACTGAGATCTCAGCAGTCAACAAGTTGTCACGCAAATTGGCGTCCGTTTGCCCCGAGCCAGAAACAGGAGGCTGCAATTGGACCGCGTACTGCCACGTACCGACAGCTTTGGGCTCCAGCTCAAAAGCCACGCTGGCCAGTTCTCCGTCCGCTGGAATGAGCAGTTCCTGTTCATCCTCGATGGCCAATTCATCGGGATCAGTCTCCAAGGAGCCGGACAACACCCGTACGGTTACGATTTGTCCGGCAAATCCCGAAGAGCCAACCAGCGCCGTCAAAGAAAACCGATCACCGGGATAAAGTCGCTTGGGAACATCGATTTCAACCAGCTCCAGGTTGGGAGGACTGTCGGCTGAACCGAGTCCGACGATATACAACGGGACGCGCGCGTTTTGAGATAGACTCAGCACTTCCTTGGGACCCACACCGGCATTACTGCGGCCGTCAGTCAGCACGACGATGCCGGCCAGAGGAGAGCCACGCTCGCGGTCCAGGATGGATTTCAGCGCGTCGCCCAAGTGCGTTTCTACACCTCGAGCGGCCAGTGCCGCCGCCCAGTTACTGGGCAGGCTGGCCACATCATCTTCGTTATCGTCATCCTGTTCGTCGTCTTCAGACAGTAGCCGTGGAAGATCCGCACCCAGCAGTGCGGCCAATGGATAGTCCGTATTCGGAACAATCGCAAAGGCCGAGCCAATCATCGAAATCAGGGTCAGCAAACTGCCGCATAGCAGCAGCCAGCTGCCCATTTTCCAATCCTTTGCACCGGCAACTTGGGCGGCCAAGGCGATGATCAACAGGCTCGCAGCCAGAGCGGCCAGCAATCCAGAGGCAAGCATCAAACGGCGTCCGAACTGTAGCGTTTGCCCAGCATCCACCGAGGACATCTGCTCAGCAGCTTCGCCCACCTGGGGCTGTTTGTTCAGCGCGGCCACCGCCGCAGGACGCGACAATTGATCAAATCGGTAAACGGCCAGCTGATGCTCTTTGGAAAGCTCTGCCAGGAACGAAGACTCGCCGATCAACCGAATCGCTTCGTCCTGCCGGCTTTCGCCGCTGGCAACTCCGGCGGTTGAGGGTGTACCCGGCAGCGACATACTCATGGACGTGTCCACCAGAATTGCCACTCGGGAATCGCGCACGACCCGCTGCTCGGTGCGCTTATTCAACTGGAGGAAGTAGAGTAGCAGCCCAGCTAGTGCCGCGATGCGCAGGATGGTCAGAGCCCAGCCTACCGGACGAAAATGTTCGACCGAATCCCGACGGTACCACCAGATGACGAATAACAATACTCCGGCTGTGACACCGGCCAGGAGCAGCCAGTGCCACCACTGATCCAGTTGTTCGATACGCGCCCACTGGTACATCACCATCGTTTGCGCTTGCAGCATCCATTCGCCGCCCAGTAGCGGCACTTCATGGCCCCGGGAAAGCGGCCAACCATGCTCCTGGAGCGAACTCAACAGTGGCACCATCAGCGCGCTCCTGTCGGAGTGTGGTAGCTAGCCGAGTACGCTAGAACTTGCTCGCCCAGCAACAGCAGAGCCAGTAAGGCCATCAGCAGCGTACTATGAACGGTCTCCGGCGCATTGGTACCTTGCCCAATGATCGTCTTCGCTGCACGAATGCGTACCGGCACCCCTCGCAGTTTTTGCTCCAAGTCACTAGCAGCAATACGCTCCAAATCTCCTTCGGCCGCGGCTACATTGTGAGCCAAGTTGTTCACAACATAATCACCTTGAGCGTTAGTCATCCACGCTTCAAACAGGCCGGCGCGAAGCAAACTATCCACCACATCACGTTGCGTCTGGCCAATATCAACAGCCAGGTTCAGTCGGCTGACCTCCTGCTCATCATCTACGGCCACGCTTTGCTGGAGCCGGATGCGCATGCCGTCGCCGCGCGCCGGAACAATGACTTCGGCTTCGGGCAACACCGCTTGCCCAGTCACCGACATGCGAACTGGACTGCCAACTGGATGGCTGGTGGCGGGGCGCCGGAAACTACTCAAGTAACCCAACGACCGGATGGCAAATACGACAAAGGTTGGATCTTGGGCCCAATTGCTCCACTCTGAGGTCAGTCCAGTGAGCACGGCCACACATCGTCCGGCACCAAACGATTTGTCAACGACCAGCGGTTGCCTATTCTGCCCCGTGGCTACCAAGTCCAACGTCGTGTCGGCCAGCGCCTGCTGGTCCGTTCGGAATTGCCGACGAATCTGCAGCATAAAGAACGGTGAAGATTCTAGTTGCAGGAGGGGCGCCAAGATCGGATGCTCCTGCGCCATGACCATAGGTTCTTCCGTTGGCTGGTCCGCGGGAAGCTCGTCAATACTTTGCAGTGGCAACGGATAAATCCCTTGCCCCGAGCGATAGAGTTGCTCGTTGACAAACTTCAAATTCGTCTGTGGACCACCGGTAAACAGGATGCCTCCGCCCTCGCGACAGTAGGCTTCCAGCTTGTCAATCGCTTGCGGATCCAGTCGCGGCACATCCAGCAAGGCAATAACATCAAATTGCTTCAAGCTGTCCGGTGCGGCGTCTCGCAAGTACGATGCATCAACTTTGTCAAAATCCATGCCCGTCGAAAAGCGCGCATCCGGCTTAATGACCTTCTCAAAATAAAACGCACTTGTCTGAGTCGGGTCGCCGTCGACAAGCAACACACGTTGAGAGCGTTGGATGGGGATCGTGCACCAACGGCGGTTGTCGACGTCCAAAACGTCGTCCGCCAAGCTGGTCTCCACAACGTGTTCGCCAGGCACTCCAAAGACAACTTGAACCCGACGCGTGACGGTCTCTCCAGCGGAAATTTTCTCGATCACCACCGGAGGTAAATCCACAATGTCACCACTGTAGGGCAGATCGACTCTGGGAGTAACGGAGTCTTCTCCGTAGGTCACCGAGCGTACCCTTACGACGACGTTTTTGACCTCGCGGGCCGTCCGGTTGCGAACTTGAAACCGAACCATCAGAGGGACACCGACTGCCCATACCTCTTGCTCGGGAGCGACCGATACTAGTGACAAATTCTGACCGCCATCCTGGGCACAGTCGATCAGATGCAAACGCGTTGAGCTTTGTGCTAGCGGCAAGAGCTGATTCCGCAATGTCTCAGGTTCTCCGAACTCGTTGCGCCGTAAATCCGTGACCAGATACACATCGTGCTGCTGCTCGGCTTGCCGTGAGATCATGGGAGCCACCAACTCCAATGGCTGCTCTGGAGACAGTTGCATTGCTGTCGGCTGAGTGGCATTGACGCGATCCAGCAGACGGTCTGGATCACGAGATACACTTTGCCCCAACAGGTCGGCCGCCGCGTCCAATCGACCGTCACCGTCTTGATTGGCGAGTGCCAAAGCAGCGCGGCTCCAGCGAACCAAAGTGATTTGATGTTGGCCAGGACTGCCGGCAATGGATCGAATCAGACCGGCCACCGCTTGCAATCCTCGCTGGTAGGCAGACTCGTTTTGGTCGACTTCCCCCATCGAATAGCTGTCGTCCAGCAAAATGTAATGCTGCGTGGTTTGCCCTCCAATCCAGCTGAGCCACTGGGTGCCACTGACCCACTTGGCCAGCATTGCCACCAACAAGAACATGGCCAGCAGCCGCGCCGCCAACAGCAACCACTGTTTGAGCATCACCCACCGGCGATTGCGGCGGTAGCTTTCCAGCAGAAAATCCATTGCGGCCCAGGGCTGCTTGCGGTGTCGCAGCAGATTGATCAGGTGGATCAAAATGGGGACGGCTAACAGCAGAAACCCCCAGGTCAACGGTTGAAATAAAAACTGCATGCGGACCTACCTCCGCACCGTGTGCATGCGGTCGCTCAGCAATTTGGCCAACACGGCATCGGGTGCGTCACTGGTCCGCACCAGCAGGTAGTCGCTCTTGGAAGCCGCACAGGCGCGCCGGACGTGATCCAAAAAACGCTCCAAGGCTTGCAGGTAACCTTCGCGCAGGGCCCGCGGATTACAAGTCAGGTGATCGGATGTCTCCAGGCCTTCGAATCGAGTTGGATCGGCGAACGGAAAATCCAATTCATCATCGTCCAAGACGTGCAAGACCATGACGTCGTGACCGGCCCGCCGCAATGTGTCCACGCCCCGCAAAGAACTATCTTCGGCTCCCAACAGATCGCTGATCAGCACCATGAGCCCGCGCCGCGGGAAGGTCTGCACCACGTCGCGGAAGACAGAATCCAAATTGGTCTTCTGGGCCGGTTGAGTGTTTTCCAGCGACACGACAATATCTGTCAAATGCCGCTGGCTCGTGCGAAGCGGCACGCGGGAGCGAATCTTGTTGTCGAACAGGACGCTACCGACCGCGTCCTGCTGCCGTAACACCAATAATGCCAGGCAAGCGGCCAACGTACAGGCATAGTCGAATTTGGTTTGCCCTTTGCCCCCGTAGCTCATGCTTTCCGAACTGTCGATCAGCAGAGCACACCGGAGATTGGTGTCTTCTTCGTATTGTTTGATCACCAACCGATCTTGGCGTGCCCAAACCTTCCAATCTACGTGGCGTACATCGTCTCCCGGCACATATTGGCGGTGCTGGACAAACTCGACGGACTGTCCAAAGTAGGGACTGCGGTGGGCGCCGGATAAGAAACCTTCGACGATGTGTCGGGCTCGCAACTCTAGCCGCTGAACCCGCTTGACTGCCTCAGGAGGCAAAAATCTTTTGGAAGCGGGCATCGCGAGTCAACTCATCTTCTGCGGTGGGAGTTTCAGCAACAAGCTTGTCGATTACATCGTCGGTGGTAATCCCATCGCTTTCGGCGGCGAAGGTCACCACCATTCGATGACGTAGCACGGGACGACACAATTGCTGGATGTCCTGGACGGTGACATGAGAACGTCCATTGAGCAGCGCGCGAGCTTTGCCGCCCAAGACCAGGAACTGCACCGCCCGCGGCCCAGCTCCCCAACCGACTTGATCCATCACAAAATCCGGAACCCCTGCAGAACCCACTCTCGTTTGCCTTACGATCGCCAACGCGTAGCGGATCACGTGATCGGCCACGGGAACGCTGCGAACCAAATCCTGCAACTCCAAGATCTCTTGACCGCTCAATACCGACTCCAGCTCGGTCGTGACTTTGGCCGTCGTCCGGCGGGCGACCTCCAATTCCTCGTCAAAGCTGGGGTAGTCCACCAGGACCTTGAACATAAACCGGTCTTGTTGGGCTTCCGGCAGCGGGTAAGTACCTTCCTGTTCGATCGGATTTTGCGTGGCCAGCACAAAAAACGGGTCACCCAATTCGTGCCGCACACGGCCAATCGAAACGTGACGTTCCTGCATGGCTTCCAACAGCGCCGCCTGCGTTTTGGGAGGCGTGCGATTGATTTCGTCCGCCAGAATGACGTTGGCGAACAAAGGGCCTTCCATAAAACGGCGTTGGAGACCGCCACCGGGTTGTTCCTCAATGACCTCCGTTCCAGTAATATCCGCCGGCATGAGGTCAGGCGTGAACTGAATCCGGCTGAAGCTCAGACTGAGCGTGTCAGCCAAGGTGCTGATCAACAGCGTTTTGGCTAATCCGGGGACTCCTTCCAGCAAACAGTGCCCCCGGCTGAAGATGCTGATCAGCAACTCGTCCATGACATCCTGCTGGCCAACGATCACCTTGCTCAACTGATCCAAGATCCGTTGCCGAGCGGCTCCGAGTTTCTCAATGGCGTCCGCCGATATCGACGGCTCTCCGTTTTGCTGGACCATTCAGATTCCTATTCTGCCTAGCGGCTCCTATGCGGCTACCGGGCTGGTTCGGACGCACCGCGGCAGTCGTCCAGGCCATCGGTCGGCTGCTGACACGCGACGACGGTCGGGTGTCCACGGAGCTGCCGACGACTCAGTGTCGACAATCGATCCGAAACCGCCGTAGGATCCCCAATCGATTCTGTTTATCCAGACCATAGTCTGAAGCACATCTCGCCCAGATGCTACCCCCCACGACGACCGCAACCTGTGCCAAAGTGGACTTTCGCCTCTGGAAGCTGGGTAACACGCGGGGAGTCTGGACGGCGAGTTGCCATCGAAGCCCGAACTCGCCGCGTAACTACGATGGAGGCCTGCTATGGACACCTTCGGAGAGGCTGTACCACGCGTTAACGAGCGACAGCGGCGACTGGTGGCTGTTACCATAGCCACCGGACAAATAAAGCTGTGACGAACAAGTAAAGATTACGGGAGCAATTGCATGTGGCGCACGGGATTGATCGTTGGCAGGGTCGCCATAGCTTGGTTGCTGTTGTCGCAGCCACTGCCAGCCCAGAATAAGCCTGTCGATGGCCGCAATCGAAAGACCGGCAAACCGGATCCATATGAAGATCCTGCGCTGGCAAAATACGGGATCTACCAGGCGACTGCACCGCGCGCGTCTACGGTGGACGCTACGTCAACTAGCTTGCCACTGGAGTTGCAGTCTGGAGAGCGTGTCGCGCTTATAGGCAACACGTTGTTTGACCGTGCCCGGCACTTTGGCTATTTCGAAACGCTGCTATCTCAAGCGTTCGCGAAACAGTCCGTGGTCGTCCGCAATCTGTCCTGGTCCGCGGACACGATTGATCTGCAGCCGCGTCCCGCAAATTTTGCCGACTTGGACCAGCACCTGACTCACGAGCGGGCCGATGTTGTTCTAGCTGCCTTCGGATTCAACGAGTCGTTTGCTGGTAAGGCGGGCGCGGCAGCATTCAAAAAGCGTCTCGTTCAATTTGTCCGACATTTAAAGACAACCGCGTTTAACGGTATACAAGCACCGCGCGTCGTGTTGGTGTCGCCGATTGCCAACGAAGATCTTCCGTTCATCCCCGCTGGAACACGAAACAATGCCAATCTATCCCTGTACACAGGCATCCTGCGCCAAGTTGCCGCGGACGAGCAGGTCGGATTCGTGGACGTGTACCAGCCAACACTTGCTGCCATGCAGAGCCCTGGCGACGATTTGACCATCAATGGCATCCACTTGAACTCCGATGGTTATCGTCGATTTGCGGAGAGTCTATTCACGCAGCTGTTCGATCGCTCGCCTCCGGAGTTGGATGAAGAGGTGCGTCAACTAGTTGTCAACAAGAGTCGCCAGTATTTTCGCAGGTATCGACCTGCGAATACATTTTATTACACCGGGGATCGAAGCAAGAGCTACGGCTACTTGGATTTCTTGCCTGCGATGCGAAACTTCGACGTGCTCGTCGAACGGTTAGAACAGTCGATTTGGTCTGTCGCTCAGGGTGAGCCACGCACCGAGTTGGACGCGCCTTTACCGCCGCTGCCTCCTACCAAAGAGAGCCGCGGCGCGAATCGCTGGCTGTCGGCTGCCGACGAGCTCGCGGAGTTTGAGGTGGATCCGCGTTTTGAAGTGAACCTGTTTGCCAGCGAAGAGCAGTTTCCGGACATCGCCGCGCCGATCCAGATGCGCTGGGATGCTCGCGGCCGATTGTGGGTTGCTTGCAGTACCACCTACCCTCACGTTTATCCCGGCCAGGAAGCCGCCGACAAACTGGTGATCCTGGAGGACGTCGACGGAGACGGTCGGGCCGACACGTCAAAGGTGTTTGCCGACGGCCTGCACATTCCCTTGTCGTTCGAGTTGGCCGCAGAAGGGGTCTACGTTTCGGAGATGCCGGACCTGACCTTATTGCAGGATACCGACGGTGATGATCGGGCTGACGTCCGTCGGCGTTTACTCACAGGTTTCGGAACGGAGGATTCCCACCATGCACTCCACGATTTTGTGTGGACACCGGACGGTGACCTCCTGATTCGCGAGTCTATTTTTCATCACAGTCAAATTGAAACGCCCTACGGCCCAGTCCGACAACAAAGCAGCGGTTGGTTCCGCTTTCACCCTCGGACCCAGCGACTGACCAGCTTTGGAACCTATCACAGCACGAATCCGTGGGGAGTGACGTTCGATGATTGGGGCCAACACGTTGCCAGCCATCCCATCTACGCTGCCGCGTTTCATGCACTGGATCCACCCTATCCTCTCCAGCATCCCAAGCCCGAGGGACTGCGTGCCTATTCCGGCACTTGCGGCCAGGAGTTTATCGACTTCGCGACGTTTCCAGCTGAGCTGCAAGGCAGCTATATCAAAGCACGCTATAAGCCAACGAATCGCATCGAGATCCATCGCTGGATCGAAAATGACTTTGGCTTTGACGAGCGCTACGAAGGCGATTTGATCTTTTCGAAGAATCTCAGCTTCATCCCTGTCGACATCGGCTTTGGCCCGCGTGGTGCCCTGTACGTATGCGATTGGTACAACCCGATCAAAGGACATGCACAGTACTCTTTGCGTGATGAGCGACGAGATCGCCACTCGGGACGGATTTGGCGAATCACGAGCAAAGGACTTCCATTGCAGGACCAACCGCGAATTGCCGATGCATCCGTACCGGAGCTGTTGGCATTGCTAGAGCGTCCCGAATATCGAGTGCGATATTGGGCCAAGCGCGAACTGCGTGGGCGTGATCCGCAGGTCGTTGGAGCGGCGTTGACAGGTTGGTTGAGCAATTTGGACCCGAACGGACTGCGTTATCGTCATCACCAGTTGGAGGCGGTTTGGATGTTCCGCGCGCTGGCCCAGCCGCAACCAGACTTGCTGCGCGAACTGTTGGGTTGCGAGCACCATCTGGCACGCGCTGCCGCGGTCGAGCAATTAAGATACTGGCACACTGAGATGTCCGATGCCATCGCTTTGCTGCGTTCAGCCGCTAACGACCCCAGTAGCATTGTGCGGATGCAGGCGGCGATCGCAGCCAGCTACATCGGTACACGAGAAGCCTTCGAGGCCATCCTGGATATTTATCATCATCCTCTTGGCGGCCATTTGGAGTATGCACTACGCTGTTCGCTAGGATCCGCCTCACTGAGGCGACACTGGGAAACGGATGATCGTTTCGACATTGCCAAACGTCTGCGTGCGGCCTCACGTAAGAACGCATTGCAAGAACCTCCTCCGTCGGCTGGGGAGGCACAATTCGACAGTCAGCAAGATTTGGCGGTGGTGCGTATTGGCTGCCTACCGGAACGAATGAAGTTCAGCTTGGAGCAGTTCACTGTCCGCCCTGGCCAGCCAGTGAAGCTGGTCTTTTCCAACGGTGACGCGACTGATCACAACTTGTTGATCGTGCGTCCCGGCAGTTTGCAGGAGGTTGGTGAGGCGGCGAACGCGATGGCTCGTGAATCGCGCAATGCGAATTCCAATTTTCATCCGTCCGACAAACGCCATTTGATTTTGCAGGCCACACCGATGATTGGGCCAACCCGCAAGCGGTTGGTCCATGTCTTGCGTTTTCAGGCTCCCCAGCGATCCGGCATCTATCCTTACGTGTGTACGTTTCCCGGCCACTGGATCATTATGAAGGGACGGATGGTGGTTGCTGAAACCGACCAGCAGGCCACCGATATGTTGGCTGACGACGAACCGCAGGTTGTGCAAGTCTGGAAATTGGCGGATTTGGAAGATCTGCGGACCGATGATTCGGCGCAGACAATTCAACGCGGTCTGCAAGCCTTCGTCAAAGCCAAATGCGATCAGTGCCATCAGATGGGCGGCCACGGCATTGCCTTGGGACCCAGCCTGACCGATGTCACCAAACGCTATCGCGGGGATCGGCTGTTGGAACAGTTGCTGACTCCGTCCAAGGAGATCCATCCGCAATATGTGACGGTGCGTTTCCTACTGCATTCAGGCAAAGTGCTCGCAGGCGTGATTCAAAACGAAACCGAGCAACAGCTGAATGTGCTGACCAATTTGCTAGACCCTACATCAGCGGTGACGTTGAACAAGGAAGACATCGAACTGCGGAGCCCTTCTCGAGTTTCTTCCATGCCAACTGGACTGCTAGACGTGCTGACCAAAGACGAGATAGCGGACCTGCTCAGCTTGCTGCAGTCCGATCAGACTGCACTGCCCGGCCATCATCGATAAAACGGATGCATTTTTGGTGGCACTTCTATTCGACAAAATGAGCAAGCACCATCTGTGGTGACGCAGGTCATATGTCCGCGCAGGTCATACTAGCCATGGCGGTGAGCGGCCAGTGATACGGGAGCCAAGACGGTCGTTCCTAGTGCGATCACCAACGAGGCATATGCGAGTACAGTCAGCGCCAACGGCGGCTCGAAGGGAAGTGCTGGAAGGAGTTTGCCGAGTGCCACGCAGCCGGTAACCGCATAGACCAGCCATAAGCCCAGAATCCATCGAAACCAAGTCCAACAGACCGTGCTGGCAACCAGTGCCGTTCGAACTGCCCACAGACAAAAAATGACCAAAGCGATCGCCGTGGTGTAGCACAGTGCAGCCCATATTGGCTGCAACTGCCAACCTTGTTTCGCGTCCCAGATCGCCAGCAGCAGTTGCAGTAGTCCCAGCACAATCCCGACAGACATCCACCGTGGACGGAGCGCCAGAGTCAGACCAAATACAAGCAGAGCAGAGGTGCTACCGATATAGACCAACAGCAGGTTCAGCAATCCGATCGGCCACCAATACCATGCCACTTCCACGAGTCTATCGCTGAGCATTTGCCAAGCCCGCCAGTCACCGCTGAAGCCCGCATGCGCTCCAGCCACAGCCACCATCAACAGGCTGCCAACCAATGAGCAGACGGCGATTACCAGCAACTTGACGCCAACTAGGTAGTCGCAGTGCACCGGTCGGCTGGCATCAAAACTGGAAAGCCATGCCGTGCCTTGCCGATGTTGTAGTCCCAAGGCTCGATCGGCACCGGCGAACTGAACCAGAAGTGGACAACACAGCGACGCGACCAACCAAACGTAGGAAGCGCTATTCCACTCGGGGTCAACCAACGGACAAAGTAAGCAGAAGGCGAGAATCAGCATGGGCGCCAGAATGCTGAGCATGGCTACTGTCGGGACGACGCGCCGCAACTCAAACCAGATCTGTGCGGCCAATGGGCCACGAAATGCCAGCGGGCTACGAAATGGACGTTTGGCAAAAGTGCCGATAATGGTGGCAATTGACGTAGATGGATCACGTGCCCGTGTCGACCGCCCCCGCACCTCGTGTTGGTGTCTGAACCACGGCCATTTCAGGCCATGTCTCTGGTGGTCGACTCCGATGACGGCAACCAGCAGTGATAATCCCGTAATCACCAAGCACAGCAGAAACTCGTACCAGTGAAATTGGAAGTAGTCGGCATCGCCCAGAGCCAGCAAGAATGGTAGCGAAGACTGATGGCGCCAGTGAAACAGCGCTACGAGGATACTACAGAAAATCAATCCCGCGACGAATCCGAGCCAGCGGGACCTCGGTGAACTGGCCGCCCAAATGGGCGCCGAACAGCACGAAACAGCGGACATGATCCAAGCCATGGGACCCAACAGGGGTAGCGGTGCATCGAATAGACCACGCAAACACGCGACTGGCAGAACATACGCCAGCATCGCAGACAGGATGGACAAGCTCATCGGAACCAGAACCATCCAGATGGTCGAAATGGGCCGGACGAATTCAACGCGATGTAGCGACGTACCGTCTAGGCCCGAGAGCCAGGCAGAAGAAAAGAGCGTTGCAGTCAGCAACATCAGCATGGCGACGCCACGCACTGCCTGCAGCTGAAGGTCTCCAAGCGACTGCGCTGGCCAGTACACGAGTACCAACAAGCACGTAAGACTGCCGATGCGCAGAGCAGTCTCCATCCGGTTGGTACGATAGAATCTCCACAAGGCGGCCTGCAATGGACTGTTCATGACATGGCGACCTCGTCCGTTTGTTGCATCTTGCCGACTTGGGTACGGCCCGCACGCGCCACGAAGATCTCAGTCAGAGTCGCTCCACGGGCTTGAATGATCTGTGCTCCATTGGCCAGCAGCTCCTCATGGTTGACGCGAGGATGTTCGCAAACCAGCTTGCTGTGCGGCCCGTGGTCTTCGGATGAAAGGACTCCCGGCAGATTGACAAGATCAATGGGCGCGTTTCGGGTGTCGACCACGAATGTGTGATGGCATTCCAGCAAATCATCTAGTGTTCCGTCGAGTAGAATTTGTCCAGCATCGATCATTACGATTCGGTCGGACATCAGCTGGACTTCTTCCAAGAGGTGCGAGGAAAATATGGCAGTACGTCCATCGTCGGCGACCGCGCGGATAATCGCATTCAGGATGTCACGACGTACCAGAGCGTCCAATCCGGTGGATGGTTCGTCCAGCAACAGTAACTGGGGGCGATGCGCTACCGCAGCGATCAATCCGGCCTGCGCCCGCATGCCTTTGGATAGTTCTTTGATCTTCTTGCTTGGATCCAAACCAAACGTGTCGAGTAATTCAGCCGCATAGTCGGCGTCCCAGCCAGGGTGAAACGCGCGCGTGTATCGCAACAACTCGTCGACCCGCATCCACTCCGGCAAATCTCGTTGCTCCGACAAGTAGCCGATTTGTTGCAATACAGGAACCGGTTCGCGGACAGGATCGCGATTGAACACACGTACCTGACCCTGTTGAGCACGCAACAGACCGAGCAAATGCTTGATCAACGTTGTCTTCCCCGCACCGTTGGCGCCGACCAGCCCATAGACCTGGCCCGGGCGTACTAGTAGATCGACTTGCTTGAGTGCTTGAGTTCGACCATAGCTGCGCGAAAGTTGCTGCACATCAACCACGGGGTCTGGCATCACTCTGCTCCTTGCCGGCTGTCTTATCGAGCGCGGACTGTCGGCTGCGAACCATTTCCAGCACTTCGTCGAACGTAAAGCCCAACTGCTTGGCTTCGCTCAGCAAAGCGTCTGCCCGACCGATCAGGATTCGCTTTTGTTCGCGCCGCGCTAGAGGCGATTTGGTGTCGGCCACAAAGGTGCCTGCGCCGCGACGCTTGTACACCAGACCTTCGCTCTGCAATTCGTGATATGCCTTAACGACCGTGTTGGGCGTAATCAACAACTGTTCGGCCAGCACGCGAATCGGAGGCAATTCCTCATTCGTCTTTAGCCGCCCCGAGGCGATCAAGTATTTCACTTGATTGGCGATCTGCCGGTAGATTGGTACGCCGTCTTGCGGTGAAATCTCGATATGCATCCTCACCTCGTATTCGTACTATTGTATCCGTATTGTGATACAATTTACACAACTGTCAAGTTGCTTGTTCCTGGGCGCCCGCTTCGTTGTCCTGGAAAGGCTACGATCTCAAGATTGAAGACGGAGTTACCAAGTCCGTACCACTTGGCGAATCAGGCTGTCTCCGGCTATCATTTCCGCGCTGAATCCACGACAAGTCGACAAGAAGCCAAGACGAGCCGACAAGGTCTAAACGAGGAAACTAATGCTCAAGCTTGCTCTGCCCCAACTTGCTCCGGCCTGGCTGAATCGCGAGGCCGGTTTGGAAATAGTGATGAACACGATCCGACAAGCGGCTGCGGAAAGCTGCGATCTGATCGTGTTTCCCGAGTGTTTTGTGCCGGGATATCCCTTCTGGTTATCGGGGACCGGAGGAGCCCGGTTTAACTGCGACAAGCAGAAGCAACTGTTCGCCCACTACTCCGACCAGGCTGTCATTGTCGGACGAGGTGATTTGGATGTTGTCGGCCGCCTGCTGCAAGAGCACCAGCTGGCTTGCTATTTGGGCATTATTGAACGCGCGTCGGACCGCAGCGGGCATTCGCTATATTGCAGCTATGTGTACTTCGACGCGACCGGAAAGATTCAATCGGTGCATCGGAAACTGCAGCCAACTTACGAGGAGCGTTTGGTGTGGGCGCCAGGTGACGGGCAGGGATTGGTGACCCACAGTCTCGGTGAGTTCACTGTCGGGGGATTGAATTGCTGGGAGAACTGGATGCCGCTTTCTCGGGCGGCCCTCTATGCTCAGGGCGAAGACTTGCATATTGCTTGCTGGCCAGGCTGCCTGCGAAATACCGAGGATTTGACTCCCGTACTAGCCAAGGAGGGACGTAGTTTCTGCGTCTCGGTTTCAGGGCTGATCACAGCTGCTGAAGTACGAGATGACACACCCTACGCGGATGAGATTCGCGAAGCGCTGGCCGAATCACCGGCCAATGGCGGCAGCTGCGTGGCGGCTCCAGACGGTTCCTGGGTGCTGGAACCGCTTATTGATGAGAGTGGTGTTCGCTACTGCGAGTTGGATCCGGCATGGGTTCGCCGCGAACGCCAGAACTTTGATCCGGCTGGTCACTACTCTCGCCCCGACGTGACCCGCCTGGTCGTCAATCGACAGCGCCAAGCAGTGGCTGAATTTCAAGACTAATGCGTGCCGATCTGGCGTGCCACGGACACACGCGATCTTTACTCGGCCGAGGCGCAACTCTCGGGTAATCGCGGAACACAAAATTCAACAGTACGTCGAATGGACAACCCAACTTCACGAACGAGTCGGGGACTTCGCTCGGTTGCAACACCTCAGCGAATTGGAAACTGGGGCTGCTACGGTAGCAATTTGGCCAACGCCCTGCCGCTGGTGGCCGATGCAACTTCAGCGAGATCGCGCCTCGAAATCTGCATCGGTGCTAAGCCTGAACTCGCGTAATATCAACCCGACTCGCCCCGCCTCGGGGAGAGGGGTTGGGGGTGAGGAGCTAAGGCACTTCTTCAACGCGACGCGCAAAGATCGATTCGATTTGTGTTCGAACTGCTTGGTCATCGCGGAAGAACTCTTAGCCGTTGATGCGCATGACGTCGAAACGCTGACGATGCAAGAGTCGATCTCGTCGCTGGTCACGTTGCTTTCCCGCTTCGGTCATGTGGCCCTTTCCGTCAACTGCAACAACCAACTCGATTTCGGCCGATGCAAACGTGAGTCGCTATCTTGCGGGACAACGGACCTGGGTCGTTTTTGCCACGGCGCATAGGATTCTTGAGTTGCATCTTGGACCCGTCTATTCTTAGGACACTAATACGAGCAATTCACTTTCCGAGCCCCGTTCTTTCCATGTCTCCAAACGACTCCGATACCGAAGAGCGACTATCTCGGTTGGCCGCGGAGGGTGACAAGCAGGCATTAGAATGTCTCTTGGAACGCCACCGCTTCCGCTTGAAGCAGATGATTCGGCTGCGAATTTCACCAGAACTGCAGCAACGAGTCGACGAATCGGACGTCGTTCAAGAAGCCATGCTGCTGGCAGCGCAGAGCATTTCGGAATTCCATTATGATCCTGAGCGCCCGTTCTACGTTTGGTTGCGAAAGATTGCCGCTAATAAACTGATCGACGCGCATCGGCGTCATCTCGGAATCAAGAAACGAGACGCGTCACGGGAAGTCTCGCTGACCAGCGACGGAGCGTTAGAACTAAGTTCCCGGTCAGTGGCTGAGCGGTTTTTTCCGGATGGATTTCTGCTTTGTGTCGGATCCAATCGGCCAGCGTTTCTCCTTCGATGTAAGACATCGATATATAAGGTAGACCATCGACTTCGCCCACATCGTGGATGGAGCACAAATGAGGGTGCTCGACGGTGGCCATCACCCGTGCTTCACGCTCGAATCGTTCAGACGCCAAATTGTCGGAGTGGTTGAAGTAGGGGATCTTAAGTGCCACGTTTCGCCTGAGCCTCGAATCGGCCGCCAAATAGACGGCCCCATCGCGCCGCCGCCGATCTTGCGAATAATCTGATACCGACCGAAGAGTCCGGAAAGATCGGTGCGTTCCCCAGGGCGCTCGTTGCCAAACTGAACTTGCGGTCGTTACTTTGGTCTCGATCAGAGCGACAGATTCCATCATCGCGGCCACAGGCAGATAGTTGCGGATTTCGTCTGCCAAATCTGGGTGGCTCTCGGCGTATTCCTCAATCGATGGTGCTTCGCCCGAGCGAATTCGCACCAGATACTCCTGCGCAAGGCCAACAATAGTTTCAGGCAATCCCGCCATCAAATTCGCTTTCGTCGAGCACCCAGTAAAGACAACCCCCACTATATAAACGAATTCCTTTTCAACTCGTGTACTTTTTGCCAGTTGCCGGCAAATGTAGGCAAAACCGAGAAAGGTAGCAGAGCCGAAGTGATGCACAATTCGCCGCTGCCAATTGGCTGTCAGAAACCTATCTGGTCGCTTGCGTATCCCTCCTGGGAACTTCGATGCGCTTTCAATCAGTAACCTAAGTCTGATGACAACCAAACTCTAAAAAACTTGATTGCGAGGCGGATACTTCGTCCCATGCCAGCGCTGTTTGATCATTGGCCTTTTACCCCAGTTCGCAAGAACGCGGACGGTCGATCGCAGCCCGCCATAATTTTGCCAATTCAGCGACAGGTTTATGAAACGGAACCTAGATTGTGTGATCCCAGTATGACCAATCCCACTCACCGCCAGTTTCGCACACGCCGTCCAAGCATTCTGCTGACAACGTATTTCGCATTCTCCTCGGGTCGCTTGCATTTCAGCACCTATTACTCAACGGCCAGGTTGTCGACATCGCGAAACGAATACCAGGCCACATTCGAGCGGGACATCTACGCCAATGTAACGGCGGTGCACATTCCTACAATCCAGTCGGCCACGCGGAATCAAGTACTCTTTCGGGCGACAACTCGCCCGCACGAAGAATTCAGCCATGATCACCGCGGTGTTCGCAACCTCAGCAGCCAGCATCCTCAGACGCTAAAGTGTGTTCGACCAACAGCAATCCGCCGAAAAACCATGGCTGATGAGAGCGATGGAACCGACGTGAGTTGCGGAATTTTGCTCGGCGCACCGGTGTCTACCAGTCAACTCCAAGAACCACCG
>JANQOL010000280.1 GCA_028289675.1 Pirellulaceae bacterium | reverse complement strand
TCCCAGATGCACCGGCGTAGCCATTTGCTGGCATATTAGAGAGCTGTCGATTCTCCGACTGCTCCGGTTCCTCAACCACCTCGCGCGGCAACTGCTGCTTATCACTCCACTCGTACTTTTTGACGCCGTTGGGTGTGATGATCAGCATTTGGTGTTTCGGTTCTTCGGCGGGTGGAGCTGCTGCGGCCGCCATCTCCAGCGAGCGTGTCAGGAAGTTGGACTTTGCAGGTTCCGCCTTCGTCTCGGGAGGCTCTTCGTTCTGGCTGTCGATCCAGCTGAGGAAGGTCTCACCATTGTCGGTGTCATCATCCTCGTCTTCGCCGAACGGTCGCAAGTTGAGTTGCAGCGTGCCCATGCTGTTGGCCAGCGTCAACGCTTCCAATTGACTCTCTTTGACCAGCAGCTGAAAAACGGTTCCCTTGCCGCGAGCGGGCGCTTGGTCGTTTTCGCTCTCGCGAATCGTAATGCCGTTGATGCCGTGGACTTTGACGTTCCGCATCACCGTGACGCTCTCCGGCGGCGAATTGCGCCCACCCGTGGGGAAGGTCCCCAAGATGTCAACGTGGTCGCCGGGTTTGATGTAGCCCGCGCTGCCAACAATGTCAAAGATGCGATAGCCTTGCGGTACACCAGTGGAGAAGCTCTCGCGCGTGTCCCGAATCTTGCGTTCCAGGATAGGTTCGCCGGCAAAGATGGTTTGGTTCGTAAACTTGTCTTCGACCTGGTCCAAGGCGAACAAGGCGCCTTCAGGAACTCGCGTCTTCGGCCACTTTTCTAGCTTGACGTTTTCAGCGGAGATTTTTTCGGCGTGAGGCAAGTCCTTCACGGCGACAAAGATCTCCACCATCGCCTCCACTTTGTCCGTGGAACCGTTGTCCATTACAGCCTTGCTCACCGCGACTGCGGCAACCATGCCGCACCCGAGTGCAACGACCAGAAGAATCAAGGATTTAGCTCGCATCGCCGGTTTGCCTTAAATGCTATTTTGAAGAGCGGCGAGTCGTATCCTACCGAACTCATCAGCACGCATCTGCTTGGTAACGCCATTGATTCCCGTTCGCAGGCTGCAGCGCAACACGCCATCATCACGTGTCACGAAAGCTATCATTGGCATCGGCATCGACAATAATTCAGCAAATGGCTGGTTGCAGTCTCAGGCTGGTTAACAGGTGCAGATTCCGTAGCGGTTGAAGACAACCCTACTGTCTCAAATCACCAACGCCTGAGCTGTGGACCGTATACGAAAGCTGTTATCGTCACCGGTGGCCACGCGAAGCCACCGTAACCGCGCAAATTTGTACAACCGGTAAGGTCACCCATTCTGGCGAATCGGCGAGCATGGGCGCGGCAAGTCCACGCCGTATGGGTGCCTCTAAAGTGCGTGTGTCTATAGCAAGCCTGCGAACGCAAAGTAGCCGATGGCCGCGACGGTCATGGGAATTCCGTAAGGCAGCAATCGCATGCGTGGTTTGCGTTCTTGTGAGATCTCGTACAGTTTGTCTGCATTGCGCACGGTCACAATCTCATGCAGGATCGCCTGAGCTTGCGTCCAGTGCTTGACCCAATCTCCGCTCAAGGCAATTTGGATCATGGCCATCACGGCACCCACGATCGTGGTGGCGACAAAGATGTACCAAGTGTGTTCGATGTGGACAAAGGCCGCGATGCCGGCCAGCAGCTTGACGTCGCCGGCACCCATGCCGCCGATCAAGTGCAATCCAAACAGCAGGGCCAATCCAAAGAATGTGGCAGCCAAGCTCCATCCCAATCCGGCCCAACCGCCGACCGCTGTGCTGTAGATCCAGCCAGCCACGATCAGGGGATAGGTGATCTTGTTGGGGACCTTCAAGTACAGGCCGTCGATGACCGCCGCCACGACCAAGGTCACGGACACGGCCCACATGGCCCAATTCTCAGTGAGATGCGTGATGACTGTATCCATGGTTGCGACCCCCCGCAGTGGACTAAGTTGGATTCGAACAAGAGCTTTAAAGGTGATCTAGCGTAGGCTACAGCACCAGACGAACAGAGTGCCGAGGATGGTGACGGCACAACACACCATTTCCCACAATCCGGAAATCGACTCAGCTGGCATCAGATAAGGTGTCACGCTAGGCTCCCTTCGCTCGTTGGAGGAACAGTGAAATCAGTCAGTGGAGCGTTCCGAATGGAGGCTCCGGAAAGCAAGCTAGGCGGCCTACAGCAAAGTGCCGAGGACCGCCAAGAGCTGCTTTTGGTTCGTATTCCACGTGGGCCGACCTGGCGGCCGCCAGTGGTCGCATGGCCAACTTACAGTTGGTTGGCAACGTCGTTGAACGTTTGCGTAGCGTTGGTACCGATGGTGCTGATAGCGCCCAGGCAAACAACTACGATCAGAGCCAGCATCACCGCGTATTCAACAGCGGTCGGGCCGTCTTCGGACTTCAGGAAACGTTGGACTTTCGAGGCAAAGTTCTTCATGGCATCTCTCCAAATGCGAGACCACCCGTGACTCGGGTGAAACAGGGAAAAAACGTAGCTCTTCAAATACACGGTTCGCCACCACCGGCTTCCG
>JANQOL010000278.1 GCA_028289675.1 Pirellulaceae bacterium | reverse complement strand
CTTGCGAAATCGAAAATGAACTCGATGGTTTTGGCCATGGGTTTCCTCGCGGTCTTGGGCGTCGTGCAGTCGTCTGAAGGAGCGGTGAGGTTAGGCAATTGCGTTGGCATCGTCGATGCCTTGCCGACTTGATATCAGATCTCTGCCCTTCAAGGGAGTAGGCGAAAGACCTGCACGTCAAATCCAGTAGGTCTCAGCGGCTTTCGGGTCCAGCTTTCGGTGAATGCGTTGGAAGGTGTCCAGCTCGGACTTTAATGGATCGCCACACGCCTGAAAGTACTCGGCGAAGACATGCAGTGCCATCTCGAGAGACGAGAACGCGACGTGGGCCGGTTGCAGAGAAAGCGAGACTTCGAAGACTTCGGCGCACTGCCCTTGTGGCGTTGGGCCAAGGCGCTCATTCCAATGTGAGAGGAAGGCAGGGAATACCCCCTCTAACGGTGCATCAGAGTCTCGTGATGAGTGAAGGACGGAACGATAGTGCTGTGCGGCCTCACTAAAGTCCACGAAGGAGTACTCGCCACCTAGCAGCGCCTCTTCACCGTTAGACGTGAACTTTGCGCCGCTGGTTTTAAGCCAGAGCCATTCGTACTCCGGTGGTAGATTCACCTGCAATTTTTCGCATTCCTCGCGAAGCTGGCGCTTCGACCAGCTCCACGAACATCGTGGCACAATGTTGAGGCCGCGCGTGCGTGCTGCAGTTTCCAGGCGGTTCCATGCGTTGGCAATGTCTATGGCTTGGTTTCCTGCTGTTCGACACGGGACGGCGTAGCTGAGCCAGTTGAATTGAAGCTTCGTCGCGGAATACCAGCATCGTAGTCCGACAACGGGATTTGTCGATTGTTGGCGATGTTTTCTGGCCTCGTCGCGCCGACGAACCAATGTTTGCCCATCAGTTCGAGCAAATCACCCCTTCCCCATCCACCAAATTGTGCCCCCATCGCCACACACGCTGTGGGCGTGCCATCGCATCTTGGAAATCCTTAACAAACCATTGACACCCATAAAAACCCATGGCATCCCATATTAGCCCGACCGCACCGGGCATGGGTCCGTGGTCGTGGCGCGGTGATGGATTGAGAGGGACCATCGCTTGCGACCGCCACGGCCCAGCCGGTGCAGTTCGGGTTTGGATTTGAGTTGGCCAACTGCTGGCCAGGAGTTGAGCCGAGTTTCAGGGGAGCGGCGGCCGAGTTTGGCGAATAGCGCAGCATGGGAAGCGGGGAGCCCGTGCTGCGCTTGTCAGGCCAAAGCAGATGGCCAGAAGCGATGAGTGTGTGTTGAGCGTTCAAGAGTATGGACCGCGGCCGCCAAGACGGGCGGGGCCAGAGATGAGTGGTGTTTCGTGTCGGTATGCAGTGAGGCTGTGAAAACCGGAGATGGACCGCTTTGTCTCAACATTCGAGAACAAGATCGACGCCAAAGGACGAATTTCCGTTCCGGCGCCATTTCGCGCCATCCTTGAGCGCGACGGCTACAAAGAAAGTGCTGCCCTCGGCATCTACTGCTATCCTTCGCTCGATGCTCCGGCACTCGATGCAGGCGGCGAAAGACTTGCACAGAACATTGATCGCCTCCTCGGTGGTCTCGCGGATTACTCGGACGAGCGCGACGAGCTCTCGCTGGCGCTCTATGGCGACGTCAAGGTGCTCACGGTTGATGGGGACGGACGCATCGTCTTACCTCCGGACTTGCGCGACCACGCGGGGCTCGGCACCAAGGCAACATTTGTCGGCATGGGTGACAAATTTCAAATCTGGGATCCGGAGCGCTTCGACAAGCGCCGCGCTGAAGCGCGCGCCAAAGTCCAGGATCACAGACGGCTATTCGCGCAGCAGCAAACACGTGATGTAGCAGCTGCGCGTCCCGAGGCGGGGCGCCGCCCTCCCGATGAGGGTGGTGAAGGGGGCGCACGGGAATGATGGCGGAGAATGGCGGCGACCTGACGGGGACAGGACGCGGCTGCGGGCCGGAACGACGCCACATTCCCGTGTTGCTCGACACGGTTCTGGAAAAGCTCGATCCAGGCGATGGTGAAACATATATCGACGGCACATTCGGTGCTGGCGGCTATACCAGTGCGATCTTGGAAGCAGCTGACTGCAAGGTCATTGCGCTTGATCGTGATCCCCAGGCCATTGCCAATGGCGCTGACCTGGTAAGCCAGTACGCACCGCGGCTCGATCTTAAGACAATGCGATTTGGCGACCTGGGAGCAGCCGTCACTGGCTTGGAAGGGGAGCTTGTCGACGGCGTCGTGCTTGATATCGGCGTCTCGTCGATGCAACTGGATCAGGCCGAACGTGGTTTCTCGTTCATGAGTGACGGCCCGCTCGACATGCGGATGTTCGCCGCCGACGGCAGCGCCACCGAAGATACGCCATCTGCCGCTGATCTCATCAATAATCTCGAACAGAACCAACTGGCGGACGTCATCTATCACTATGGCGAGGAGCGCCGCTCTCGCGCCATTGCAGCTGCCATCGTCCGCGCCCGAGCCGTCAGTCCTCTCGAACGAACCGCTGAGTTGGCCGAGATTTGCACCCGTGTTTATGGCCGTCGCACCAACGATAAAGTTCACCCGGCCACACGAACGTTCCAGGCGCTGCGCATTGCCGTGAACGATGAGCTCGGTGAGCTGGTCCGGGCCCTTGTTGCTGCAGAGCATGTCTTACGCCCGGGCGGGCGCCTTGTCGTCGTGACGTTTCACTCGCTTGAAGACCGTATCGTGAAGCGATTTTTTGCAACACGCGCGGGAAAAACCGCCGGCGGATCACGTCATTTGCCGGAATCGATTCAATTTGAACGGCCAAGTTTCCAAATCGTTAACCAGCGTCCTTTAGGTCCTAGTAACCAAGAACAGGCGGACAACCCGCGGTCGCGCTCTGCCAAGTTGCGCTATGGGATCCGCACCGATGCCTCTGTGATGCCACTTGATGTGGATGCATTGGGGTTACCGTCGGTGCAGCTGGAATAGCCATCGGCGGAGATAACCTCGAACCGCATCCACCGCCAGCGGGACTGAACCACCGAGATAGGAAGCGAGGTGGCTGGTGCTACGATTTTTGACTTTGGGTGCGATCCTTTCGGTGATGGCGAGCGCAGTTCTGCTCTACGTGACTGCCACAGAAACACGTCGCCTTGCGCGGCTTGAGAAGGCCCAGAAGAATAAGAAAGCCAAGCTCATTCGCGACATTTCAGTGTTGAAGGCGGAACGCGCTTACCTGTCCCGACCTGAACGTATCGCCAAGTACGCCGAGCAGCTTGGAATGCGACCAGTCAAAGGAATTCAGATCAAGGCCTCCAAGCCCCACTCCGGCACCAGGCAGCGCTAAGGGGCCGGTATGGCGCACGCAATCTCGATACTTTCACCGCAACCAAAGTCAGACATCAGGTCTGATGCAAGACGTCTGCTGGCTTTGGGGCTCACGGTCGTTGTGGCTTTTGCTGCAGTGTCCGGCCAGATGGTTCGTCTTGCCCTCAAGGATCGCCAGCGGCCTACGGTGGCTCGATTGGATGCCGTCGCAAATCATTTCTCGCGACCAGATATTGTCGACAGACGTGGACGTCTGCTGGCGACGGATGTGGGATTGCCGACACTGTTCGCCGATCCGTCCACGATTCATCGCGCTGACGAGGTTTTGGAAAAGCTGTCGCCGGTCTTCCCTGGATTGAACACTGAGCAAATCCGTAAGGCCCTTGCAAATCGAAAGAGTAAGTACGTCCTGTTGAGGCGTTCGGTGGCTCCGGCGCTCGCAGAACGCATTCACGCTTTGGGCCTTCCAGGCATTCACTTCAAGTACGAGTCCCGGCGCGGTTACCCTGCTGGTCGGACCGCAGGCCACATCCTCGGCACCGTAGATGGCAGCAACAAGGGTACGCTCGGAATAGAGCGGTTTCTGAATGGAGACCCGGGCGTGCAACACGTTCACGGTGCGCGCGTCAATTCAGCAAAGCCGCTGCGACTATCAATCGATTTGAGTGCGCAATTCGCCGTCGAGCACGAGCTCTCGCGTTCATTGAAGAAATATGAGGCGGAGGCAGCGTCGGCCATTGTGTTGGATGCGGACACTGGCGAGGTGCTCGTGGCAGCATCTGCGCCAGGCGTGGACCCATCCGCGGTCAATGAAGTGCTCGATCGAAATCGACGCAATCGCTTCGCTGACGACGTTTATGAGTTGGGCTCTGTATTCAAGCCATTCACGATTGCCATGGCCTTGGAAATGGAAACTGCGTCGGCCCGGGCAAGGATCGATGTCAGCGAACCGTTGAAGTTTGGCAAGTTTACTATCAGCGATCCCAAACGAGCCGCGCAAAGGCTCAGCTTGACCCAAGTGCTTGT
>JANQOL010000239.1 GCA_028289675.1 Pirellulaceae bacterium | reverse complement strand
TTCCACGCTATAAGGCTCAACAGCAAACGCAGAAAAATTGAGCTGGGAAACGATGTCCTCAATCTCTTCATGCACGGCCACTTCCCGTTGGACGTCGACAGGCGCTACGTCCATGGTCCACGGCGCGGCCGATTCCGTATCTGGATTCGCCGCAGACGCCTGATGCAGCACTTCTTCAACGGTCGGTTGATCTGGATGGACCTCGGAAGCGTGGTCGGCAAACGCCTGGATGCGTGTCAGGTGGTCTTGCACCAAAACAGCTTGCATTTGTTCATCCGTGAAGTGCTCGTAAGACTCAAGCGGCTGCTCGTCGCCTACGCCGTCAGCTGCCGCAGTATCGGCTTCTGGATTAGCCGTTGCCATGACATTGCATTCCGTGGAACACACCGCGGCCTCGTTCGGGCAACCACATGTTGGCAAGTCACTCACTTTACTTGGTTCGACGATGCCATCGGCGCCCGAAACCTCACTTGGATCGACGTTGATTGGCACTTCGTTGGCCGGCGGTACAGAAGGCATATCGGTGCACAAAATGCCCGGCTCCTCACTGGGCACCACCACTGCCACTTCTTCGTCAAAGTCACTACCGAACAGTTCGCTGGGTGGCGGCGTGGTGTCCGAATCGGACGCTTGGGCAGCTTTCATTACCGGCGCAATCTCATCAACAGCAGACGCCGGCTCGGCGGTCGAACACTCGGGTTCCGCGTCGACGTCCGCCGTCGCTTCATCGGCGGCAGGCGCAGCCACGACGGCTAGTATTTCCGAGCTGCTGGGGTCCAGGTCAGCACGAGCACCCGCATCCAATGGCGGGTCATTTTCCCAGACACCCATGGCATCGTACTGAGCCTGTTCATCCGTCAAGGCGATCATCTTCTCATCGGTCGGACGGTCATTAAAAAAACTGTCTGTGGGCAGAGTTTCGGATTCCGAGGCGAGCTCGACACCAACTTGAACCGAGTTCGTGTCAAAAGCGGTGCTGGCGTCGAACACTACTTGCGGTTTGACAATATCCGGTTCAATCTCCTGTTCAACGGGGGGGACTTCGTTGATGGCTTCCGGCAGTTCGTTCGGCTGCGGTTCCGCAAACGCGGCAAAGAAGTTCGATTCGGCGGCCGGCTGGGAAGGTGCGTCATCCTCCTCGTCCACGGATGTCAATTCCGTACTGAACTCAGGCTCATGAGCCGGGCTATCCGAGCTCTCGGCAGCCGTTGGTGCGTCGTCGCCGTCAGATACGCTGTCGACCACCGCGGAACTTGGTTGCAGATCGTTGCTGCTGAATTCGTTGTCGTCGTCCAACGTGGCGAATTCGACCGGATTGCCCGTCGACTGCGTCTGGCGGTCGGCGGCGGATTGCCAAGGCGCTGGCAATTGCTGCAGGTCCGCCCAGGCTTCCTCCACCAAGGCCGCTGACACAGGACACTGGTTCTGGGTAATCGCCAGCACCAAGGCATGATCCATGATCTGATTGGCCAGACGTGGAACACCTTCACTAGCCGCATAAACGGACTGCAAGCCTTCGCTGGTAATGAACTCGGGCGGATTGTATCCCGCCGCGCGAATCTGATGTTCAACAAAACCAGTCGTCTGTTCCCGTGACATGGGTGTCAGGTAGCATCTGGCCGCCAAGCGTTGATTGAACGACTCCATCTGCGGGCTGGCAAACATGTCCTCCAACTGCATGCTGCCGATCAAAACCAATCGAGCGCGCGGCTGTGCGTCGCGTGTAAAGTTGGTGATCAGTCGCAGTTCTTCCAACAGCTTCAATGGCAGCGTGTGGGCTTCGTCCACCAAGATCAACAGACCTTGCTTGGCGAAATCTGGATTTGGCTCCATGCGATCCAAAATCGACAATCGCAATTCACCCTCCGACAAGTCCTTGTACGGCAACTGCAACTCAAACAAGATGTTCTGCAAGAGAGCTTTGCGACTGCACAATCGCGCCGCGTGCAGTTTGATGACGTCGAATTCCTGATTCAGATCCTGGGCAACCAAAACGCTCAGCAAACTCTTGCCCAGTCCGGCACCACCCAGCACCATGACTGGGCCTTCCGCGCGGCGCGCGGCTCGGACGACGGTGTTTCGAGCCGATTCAATGCAGTCGTGAGGGAAGTAGAACCTGGCATCCGGAGTTGCACGGAAAGGGCGTGCCGGAGATTGAAACAGTTCTTCGTACATGGTGCTCAGTTTTCGACTTGCTGGAGTAAAGTAATCGCAGTGAACAAGGTCACCGCGTCAATCCCTTCCGTTCCGACGATCGAGCGCCGCCAGCGCCGTCGTCGTGGAACCCGTACATATCTCAAAGTAAACAGTGTTTGCTACGGCAATCCGATGAGCGTGCGTCCGAAGGCCGCTAGCGGACTGTCCCACAACAGACCTCGCCACATGGGATCCGTCAGCAGCCGAGCGCCGATCAATACGATCCACAGTCCCAACCAGACTTCAGCCAGCCAGATTAGATTGCGTCCCGTGCGGCGACTGGCCTCTCCAGCTCGCGTGGAGGCCAAGCCAACCCAATCTTGCCGGTCGATTTGGTCGTCTGGAATCACCACTTCACCGGCCACTGGAATGCCCTCCAAGGCCAGTTGCTCGGCAACGCGGGAAGGCAGATAGGCTCCACCCGACTGCAGCTTCCACTGCGCCCAGCCGCAAACCGAACCGGTGGACAAGCCCAGCACAACAATGCTGAACACTATCCAAACGGGGATGCTGCCGGAGTCCGTCTCAATGTCCGGTTGTCCCGCCAATCGAATCATGCCTGAGGATTGCTCAACCCGATCTCGAAAGGCAACCTCTGTTTCGCGTGTCCACTGCGAGGCCAGATGCAAACGCTCCTCCAGTTCGTTTCTCACGTCAGCAGGATTGGACTCGCTCGATGAGACGTGCCCTGCCAATTGAGCTTGTGGTCGGCTGGGCCCCGCAGCCAGCTGAAATGTACGACCATCGCTGTTGGCGCGTTTGGGTCCTGGGCGCGACAAGAAATCGTGTCGAGCCAGATAGTGCTCGGCAGCCGCCTGTTCCCACTCCGCCAAACGTAGTTGGCGCTCCGTGTCCGAGTCGCCAGCCCCGACATCAGAACCGCTGGTCAACTGCTCCAGCCACTGCCGATGCTCGCTATCTGAGTAGCGTTTCGACCACTCTGTATGGACTTCTACCAGCATCAACTCGTCTTGCTCAGTTGCGTTGACGAGGGCCGTATCGGCCAGATCCAACACATGCACGTCGGTCAGTCGCACCATCGTGTTTCCGCGGGCGGGCTCGGTTGCGCCGGCTGCCCCTGAGTCAACGTGCTGCTGCAACTGCGCCAGCCGGTCCGCCGAGACCACAACCTCGGTTCGCACTTCGTAGCGGACATCGAACGGCGGAAAGATGTTTAGAAAGGTCAGTAAGACCGCCAGAGCACTGACAGTTCCGCACCACACCGCGCGGCGCAACAGTAGCCGGGAATCACCGGGATTCTGGGACGTAGCTTGAGACACCCGCTTCTCCATACCTTGCGTAGGCAAGCGATTAGTGATAGCAATTGGATGGGACAGAGCTCCCGAGACGTTATCGTCAGAACAACCGTTAAAGGTTGACTGGAACTTGTAAACTGGTCGCTTCGCTGCAACGAGCTACGTCATGAAATCGCCCGCAACGGTGGAGATGCCGAAGGTCAAGGTGTGCGGAGTCACGCGCGTCTGCGACGTTGAGCTGTTAGCCGAAGCTGGTGTCGATGCCATCGGCATCAACATGGTGCCTCATAGCCCGCGCTGCGTCGACGCCACGTTGGCCAGTTCATTGAGCGCACGGGCAGCTCAGCTGGGGCTGGTCCGCGTGGTCGTGGTGATGGACCCCGGCCAAGCCGAGTTGAGTGACTTGCTCTCACAAGTGCCCGTCGACCTCGTTCAGCTGCACGGCCGTGAACCACCCGAACGAGCGCAGGCCTGTGGCGGCCTGGGGATCATCAAGGCCATCTCGTGGAGCGGACGAGAAGAGGAAGTGCAACTGGCCGAGGCCTGGGCTGAGTTGGCACCTTCCGCACCCCCGATTTCAGCACAGACACAGTCGCTCGGAAACTCGCCACAGGAAGCTACAACACTTGACACTGGCCGCAGTCCGCTCCGAGCGTTCTTGGTGGACGCCTACGCGCCGGACGTCGGAGGTGGAACCGGCCGCACCGCCGCTTGGCATTTGCTGCGACCGCGGCCGCCTGTGCTTGCCAACCTACCGCTCATCTTGGCT
>JANQOL010000238.1 GCA_028289675.1 Pirellulaceae bacterium | reverse complement strand
ATTGCCTCAAGTGCTCTCGCGGTTGGGATACCTTTCGGCGGCACCGGAGTTGCCGGGTTGGATGCGGGTGGAGCAGCTGTTGACGTACACGCGGGCCTTCTACCGCACTTGGGACGATTCGTACGTCCGTGATCTGATTCAGATGTTTGACATCTCTCCACGGAAAAAGGTCAAGAGCCTGTCCACCGGGCAACGCGCGCGAGTGGGGTTGCTGCTGGCACTGGCACACCGGCCCGATTTGCTGATCTTGGACGAACCCTCTTCCGGTCTGGATCCGGTCGTCCGGCGTGACATCTTGGAAGCCATCATTCACTCCATTGCCGACGCGGGCAGTACAGTTGTGTTTTCTTCGCATCTGTTGGACGAGGTCGAGCGCGTGTCCGACTACGTGGCCATGATCCAACATGGGCGTTTGTTGGAGTGCAGTTCACTAGAGACGATCAAAAACTCCTATCGTGTGCTCACGCTAAACTTCGAACAGCATCAGCCTCAGCCGCCGGGCTGTCCAGATGCGATTCACTGGCGCGGGTCTGGACGTGAATGGACCGCGGTGTGTCGCGATCTGCCAGAAACCTTGACCGAAGACGTCACTCTGATTGGTGGTCGAATCGTGGCCGAGCACGAACCAACACTGGATGAAATATTCTTGGCCCACGCCACGTCCGCAGCAGCCAGCCATGCAGGCGTCAGCTTATGAGTTCGATCGCTTGGGCCCTGGGGTGGCAGTTTCTCAATCGCCATCGACTCGCCTTCGGATCGGCGATCACTTGTATGGCAGCGATTGCCGTGTTCGTTCAGACGTGGTCCCCGGAATCAATGCCAGTCGGCCTGGCTGTGTTGCTCATGTGCGTGCCGGTGACTCAGCTGACATACTTGATCGCCATTTTTGCGTTTGGCAGCGACAACGACTTACTGAGCTGTGAATCGACGTATCCCACTCATATGCTGCGATTGCCGGTGGCATCGCGGCAGTTGGTTGCGTGGCCCTGGCTGTTCGGTGTGACTTGCATCGGTGGCTTTTGGGCCGGCGTCTGTTGGTTGGTGATGTTTCCATTGACGCGAGCTGTTACTGCCACGCAATTCGGCATGCCCGTTTGGACCACGCCACTGGTGTGTATTGCGACGCTCAGCTGGCTGCAAGCGGTGCTGTGGGCCAATTACAAGCGCCCGCTCTTCCGCTCGGTAACCACTGCCGCGGCCTTGGCAATTCCTCTCTTTTTTGCCGTTGGAGTTTTTGGCGGTAGCTTCGATGAGCGGCAGACATGTTGGTGGCTGGGAGCCAGCTCCGTACTGGCGCTCGGATTTTCTGTGAACAATCTCAGTTCGGCCCGCAGAGGAGCCCCCAGCGGTTGGTTGATCCCGGACCGACCGACACTACGGAAACCGCGATATCTCGAGCGGTGGACTGACCGCGAACCTTCGGGCACTCGCCTGACGACGGTGCAACTGGATGTACAACCGGACAACCGAACGGCACTGCCGATACCTGCGGAGAGGCTTCAACCAGAACATGCCTACGATTCATCGCCGCGTTGGACTTCGGTACAGGGATGGCGTTTGAAAGCCCAACAGTGGATGTTTGCGGGCGGACTCCAATCTCAGATTTGGTACGAGTGGCAGTGCTATTGCGTGCCCTTGACGCTGGTCATTTTCGCCGCCATCGGACTCGTGCTGTGGCTCAGCGTGAGCTTTCACATGATTCGAAGTGTGCGTGTCGCTATCTTGTTTGTGCCCCTCTTTGTGTCTGCAATTTGCGGTATCGGGATGGGAGGGTTGAATCACCATGTCGGAGATCGGCATGTGTCTGTTTTCTTTGCTAGCCGTCCGCTGACCAGTGTTCAATTTGTCGTGGCCAAGTGGGTTGCAGCCGCGCTGACCGCGATGGTGGTTTGTGTGGCTGCCATCGTGACCTTTACCCTGGCCAACTACTGGTGCGACGACCAGCTGCTGTGGACCGAGACGTGGGACCGTTGCCGCGCGCTATTTCCAACCTCTCAGCTAGTCTACAGCCTGGGCGTAGCCAGCTTGGCCTATTGGTTTGCCACCTGGGTCCTGCTGGTGCAGGTGCTACCCGTAAAACTCTCCGGCCGGCACTGGCTGCAGACGCTGGTAATCGCGGTGCTGAGCGGATTTGGGTTTCTGATCGTGTTGTCGACAAGTATCGAAAACAAACAGCTGTTGCCGTGGGTGATTGGTGGGCTATTCCTCGTCAAAGCCGTGGCTGCCATCGTGACTTTGCCCAAGATTTGGAACCAAGAAATCGTGGCTCAGGGCACGCTAGTTCAATTGTTTTGTGCGTGGGGATTGTTGGGGTGCCTATTCGCTGTGACCATTTTTGGTTTGACCTTTCAGGTGAACCCAGCACTTGGGCTTGTGGCCGTTCCCTTTGTGCTGCTGTTGATGCCCATGTCGCGGCTGGCATTGGCTCCGTTAGCCTTGCACTGGAATCGTCATCGATAAACCGCGTTGTCTCAGACGCATTGTCATTGTTTGGCAGTCAGCCGTAGGCGTACTCAACTTACAAATCGGTACGCCTACGGCTGACTGCTAAACAATGCTAAACAAAATTCAGTGGCATTTTCCGCGCGACGACAAGTGGTTGCCAGATGCCTGCAACATGCCAACAACGACGCGTCGATAAACGCCACTGGTGTAGATCAATAATGGAACGGATTTGTGGCTAATCGGATTGAGATGCCAACTGGTCGAGTTCTGCCAGTCGTAGTCGGACGCTTAGAATGTAGGGTTCTTGGTCTTGGTCCCAATGCCCGTAGGTGGTGGTCACGAAGGTCCCATCTGGCAACACCTCCACGCCGGGATAAGCGGTATCGTAGTCGAGCTTGTTGTCCTTCAATCTGACGAAGTACTGTCCCGGGCGGTCACCGATCAAGTCTTCCCAGCTGCCAACCCACGCTACCCAGTCGCCTTCGAAGGGGCGTGTGTCAGCCGCATGCTTGGGCGAACGGCATCGGAAGCTGACCAGTAGACGACCGTCGGGCGCGTACTTGGCCGTATGACGATCACCGGTCAGCCACAGCGGTACAGGCTTGGGTTGGGTCCAAGTCCGCCCTTCGTCCGAGGAGAAGATGATGTGCGAGTTCTGTCGGCGAGAATTTTCGCGAAGTAGCACTGCCATACGCTTACCATCTGGAGAACGAATGCAGCCGGGTTCGCATAGATGAATTTGCGATGCGCTGAAAACACTTTCAGGTTGCGACCAACTCAATCCCCCATCCTTAGAAAATGTTTGGTACAGCGTAAACGTCTGGGAACGCTGGCCGTCCGGCGAGAAAAATCGGCCATCGTCGTGAAACATTGCCAGGTACTCACCGGGACCGGTGGTTAGAGCTTCGACGAAGCCCATCACCACGATGCCACCCCAATCGCCAACCGGTTTCAATTCGGACCAGTGGTGACCATCATCTTCACTGACCGACAAACGTGCCGGATGTAGGCCTGACCACAAGATCAGCCGTTTGGTCCCGTCCGGCCCGATTACTCGATGCACCGTGGGGACTTCGCGACTGCTCGCCCAACTTGCGGGAGTTGGCAAACGCTCGCTCCAGGTAAGGCCACCATCAGTGCTGCGTTTGGCTACGATCGCGCCGCGACCATGTCCTTTCGGATAGACACACAAGATGGTGCGGCCGTCTTCCAAGAGGCAGGTGGTCGGATGTCCCAGATACTGTCCTGTTTCCCGATCAACGACCATTTGTCGTTGCTGCTGGGGGTCTAAATCGATCAATCGCGGGCCGCTGGCGGGATGCTGCGCGGTTGCGATGCTGGTAGCCAGGCAGTTAGCGAGCACGAGAAAATGTCGAACCATCAAGTGTCCAAGTCCTAACCAAGAATGACGCGCAAGTAAGGTCGGACCAATGGTAGCACGCGCGGCTACTCGCTGCACGTTTCCAGCGCACACCAGCCGGATGACGATGGTTGGGAGCTCAGCCAACGTCCATGCAATGCGCACTAGCCGCGCGAGGGCGTGTTCCAAATTTCCAGCGACTGCTGGGCCCGCTGGGAGTCACCTAGCTCCGCCGCTCGGCTCGACAGCGCCGCTAATGCTCCAGCGCCTACGGCTCCCAATTCCACGGTCCATTCGTTGACGTAGAGATCCACATGCTGCATGAGGACGGCATCGTTGAACTCTTGAGCGTAATGACGCATCGTGGGCAGGGTTTCTTCAGGCTGCTCCCGGGCCCAGCGGATAGAGTCTTGAATCGTGTCTTGAACCTTCTGAATCGTCGCGGCGTCCAGCGCGCGGCTGGCCAAGATTCCTCCCAGTGGCAATGGGTGATTCGTTTCTCGCTCCCAACGAGTACCCAGATCCTCGACCAAGTACAGTCCCTGGTCCTGCCACGTAAAACGTCCCTCATGAATGCAAACGCCAAAATCGGCCTTGGCGGATTGCAGTCGTGGCATGATTCGCGAGAACACGTCGTGCTCGATGCGCGTCGTGTTGCCATAGAACAACTGAAACAAGAGTGTGGCCGTTGTGTGCTGGCCCGGACAAATGGTTACCTGAGTGATGTCCCGAGGAGTGCTGCCCTTCCGGGCAGCCAGCAATAAGGGGCCAACACCAAATCCCAAAGCGGATCCACTGGGAAGGACCCAGGTTTGTTCTGCAAGCTCTAAGGCAGCCGCAAAACTGGCTTTGGCTACGTCAAATTCGCCAGCCAGCAAACGCGTGTTCAGTTGCTGGATATCCAACAATTCGACTTGGAAATCGAGTCCACGAGTGTCAACGAGCCTGTGCATCAAAGCATGGAAGGCGAACGTGTCATTGGGGCACGTCGAAATACCCAGACGAATCGTATGGAGGGACTTTGCCGATGAAGACATGTCGTCGTTGTAGGCCAAGTGATTTCAAGTAGTTGTTGGGAACGAGTTGCGAAGCAAGTTGGCCACACTGAGCATCGCTTGTTCCACTTGCCAATGGGACTGATCCCGATCGCCTGCGACGTTGGAAATTCCGCGCACGATCCGCAACGGAACCGAGCTCAGTTTGCACGCCGCAGCGACCGCGAAACCTTCCATGTCCTCGGCCGCCGCATTGGGGAACTTGCCTCTCTTCTGTTCGACATCGACCGCATTCTCACTGGCGGCACAACAAGTAAGTAACTGCAGCTCGTTCTCAGCTGAGCCGACGGTCAGCACGTCCCCGACTTGGGGATGGTTCCAGTGCGACCAGCCCATGTCCGCCGCCGTCTGAAACGTTGAACCTTGTCCGGCTCCAATACCGTAGCAAGCCACACTGCCAAACTCGTAAGCCTGACCGCAGCTCACTTGGTCCGTGATTTGTCCGGCGATGCCGGCCAAGAGAACATGGCTGGGCTGCCGAAGTTGAAGCAACTGGGCGGTTCTCGCTGCGGCAGCGACCAGTCCAAACCCGCACAACTCGAACTGCATGTTGGGCGCCGGAGCCAGGTGTTGGCGCAATAACTCCAGTTCTCTCTCGGTAGGAACCAGCACTAGCACTTGGGAGTTGAGCACCGATTCGAATGCCGTACAGATGTTCCTTCGGGTCCGACCTGATGGCCGATCAGATTGACGGAGACCCCGCCAACAAAACTCGGCTTAGCGTACTTCCAGCGCGTGTTGGATGGCCGCGACAGCTTGCTTAGCCAGTTCGCGAGATCCTTCAGAAGAGAAGTGCACGTTGGCGGGGCGTTGGATGTCTTTCATGTGTTTCAGTGCGAAAGCATATTGGTCGTCGATGGCGATCTTATGTTGCTCCATAATTTTCTTTGCTACCGCATTATATTTCGCCGCGTCACCCACGACACGACCGGCGGCCCCAGGTGGAACGGGAGTGGTAGTGCGCCAAATCAGTTTAGCACCGGTTTGCTTTAGCCGGGCTACCAGCTTTTCTATATTGGCGCGGTACTCTTCCAACGGGACTTGGGGATGACTAGTCTCCAGTTTTGGATCCGCCAAGTTCTCACCATTGGGCCCCATATACTTCAGGTCATGCAAACCAAAGTTGAAGTGAATAACGTCCCATTTGGAATCGCCCAGCCACTGGTCAATTTCGGCAAGTCCTTTGGTCGTTGGACCACAGTTGGTTGGTGGGCGATGCACATTGGCTTGGCCCTTTAGCAACTCACGTACCGGTAGCGTATAGCCAATCGAGATGGAATCTCCGATCAACAAAACCCGCGGTAGCCCGGGAACGTCTTGGATCGGCTGCATGGCTGGATTGGGCTTGCGCTTGGCCGGCGTACTCTTCGATTCTTGCGCCAGAGCCGCTGGAGCGAGCAGACAACTAAGGCACATTGTGATGAAGGATAACCTGATGGTCAGCGAGTCTTTCATGAGCGCCTCGATAGATTGGAGGTGAAATCGGCGAGCGGCAGCTGCAACCAGGGAATCGCAGCCATGTTCACTACGAACCAATCCACACATTGAAATTCTTGGTTTGTTCTGAACTATTCGCTACAAGCTACCGTTTTTCCGGTGGGTCTTCCAGGCAGCTCGAATGAACTCGCCGCGAGTTGTCGCCATCGAAAGCTCCGGGGCACTGATCCCGTTTTGGCGGGCTAGCGTCAGCCACGCTTGGCGAACACGTTCTTCGAGCGGACGATGCAACTGAACCGCATGTTCGGGAAAGGCCTCGCAGTATTGCCCGATGACCTTTTCCCCACGCCTGCCGTAGTTGGCGGGTTCGTCATCTTTCGTGCGGTCGATGGCAATCAAACCGCCAAAGCTGCCCCACCATTGAACAGCTGGAAAATCGGGCGACTCTTCTGGAACGTCTGATGTGTAGATAGTCGCGGTTGCTGTCCGGTGAAGACGGGCACGAATTGCTGTAGGTGATACGCCGTGTAGCGGTGAATCATCCTCGATCGCGATCACAATGGCTTCGCCAGCAGCTTGGCCTAATGACATCCAAATCGGTTCCAGTCGCAGAGCGCAGAATCCAACATGCGATGAGGAACATGCGACTGGAACCGCCAGATTGTGAAGCTTCTCCGGTAGCAAAGTTCCATAAGGTATTTGATAAGGGGCAGCGCGTTGATAGAACTCACCAGTATGGCGTCCACCGATTTGAGGGCCTTCGTGAAATGTCCCGTGGCAGTTCGGACCGTAGTCGCCCATGGCAATTGCGTCTGGATGAAAGACTGCTCTCGCATGATGCGTGCCAGGTTCTCTCTCAACGTCTTTCTGGGTAAACACGTACTGACCGACCATACGTCGTGCTTCTCGAACATAGAGTTGCTCTGGTAAATGGTTGTTGTAAGCCAACTCATCACGGCACAATCCCCATTGCCGAGCCTCAACAGCAAACTTGTTCGGCACATCGGGGTCGTTCTGCAAAAAATAAAGCATGCCGATATTGTGCCTGACATGTGCATCGAAAATCCGTTGACGAACTGCTTGATCGCCGGTGGGCCATGCGTTGTTGATGTCGGGAAGTGAAAGCCGCACGATACTATGGGAGACATCATTGATGTCACGCTTGCCGTTAGGCAATTTCGGTGTTTGCCGCTTGTAGATACCACCTGGCAATCCGCCAAGGGGATCGCCAAAAATGCGCGGCAAGGCGTTCTTCCTGAGAAGGGTCACTAGATCTCGGTATTCTGCCCGATCGTAGCCCGCGGGTTTAGGGATTGGTACGCGATTCTCTGGTACATCCGTCATCGTGAGTCGAAAGTTGTACCCTTGCACTTGGTCGTCTGGGATCTCGGGTGCGAGTGACTCGCCATACTGGCTTTTCGCCTCGCGGCCGACGTGAAACGGGACGCCCGCGGCGGCCATCAAATCGCCTTCGTAGCTGGCATCAACGAAATAGCGGCTTCGAATGTCAACGGCTTCATCTGCACGAGCCAGAGTAACTGACTCAATTCGGTTCTTGCGAACAGTAGTCGAAACCAGCCGAGACTCCGTTACGATTTGGATTCCTGGTAGATCCAACATTTCGCGAAGTATTCTGTGATTGACTTCGGGGCCAGCGTGGGTTCCCCCGAGACTGTCAGTGACTTGTTGAGACTTAGCTCCAAATTCATCTCGATAGTATTCTTCAACACGACGATTGAACTCACGGAACAACCCGGTTCGACCCTCAAATGTCCTGAAGTCCGGATGCGTGAGACCGTTCGTGATCAGACCGCCGACTCGCTTGTATGGAGTCACAAGAAGAATCTTCAATTCTTGGTCGCCTCGAGCCAAAGCGATTGATGCGGCGATACCAGCTGGTGTGGCCCCATAAATCGTGACATCGTGGCGGACGGTCGTTGCTGTTTGCGCGGAGCTCTTGCCGAGAGTACAGACGGTTACCAACAAACATACGAGGGTTGCGAATCGGTTCACGGCTATAGTTTCTTGGCCATGGTTACTTGGTCACTGATCTCGATTCCCAGTCCATCGCCTTGTGGAACGGAGACAGATCCATTCGTCACTTTTCCATAAGAACGATATTCCTGAAAGGGTCCGATATTCGGAAGCAGACTGCATAAGTGGAGATTGGCGGCCGCAATTGGAAGCACTTTGGGACTGTGAGGAGTCACAGGAAGCCCGGCTGCTTGCGCCATTCTGGCGACTCGGAGCGTGCGAATCAGTCCCCCGTTATAGAACACATCGGGTTGCGCGACGTCGATGGTTCTGCGGGTGATCATATCGTTCCATTGCCACAAGCTGCTGTCTTGCTCTCCTCCGGCGACTTTGATGTCCAGTGCTCGTAGCGCGTCTGCAACTCGCTGCGTTCCTCGGTAATCTTGCCACGGTACAGGTTCTTCAAAAAATTCAACGCCGTAATCATTGAAAAACCGGCCCATACTGATCGCTTCCTCGACTGTGTATGAGCTGTTCGCATCGACGTAAATGGTGATGTCGTCACCCAAGGTTGCGCGAGCTAACGCGATCATGCGCTGATCCCGCTGTGTCTGCGAATCTGAGTTGGCCATCCTCAGTCCAACTTTCAATTTGATCGCCCGGGCACCCGTCTTTTCGAGATTCTTGACGGCGGTGGCAACCTCTTCTTGCGCTGATGTGTCGCGTCCAAATTGTGAGATATAGACAGGAATCTCCGTCCGTTTCGGATCGCCAAACAGCCTGCTCAAGGAGGTTTGCGCCTTGCGAGAGAGCATGTCGAGTATGGCGACTTCCAAGTGAGCGACGACATTCCAAAATGGCATGCCGGCATACTTGTAGACGCTGCCGCGCGAATCGCGGACCGTATATACATCGTCCACCAGCGATTCGATCTGTCGTGCGTCTTTGCCGACGAAGAAGGGAATCACCAGCTGTTTTGCCAATGGAACGGTGACTTGCAGCCGATCGTTTCCTGGACAAAATCCTTCCGACCCGTCTTTGTCTCGCGCCCGAAACCAGACGGAATCACCGACTCGCAATTGTTCGACGGAATCGATGATGACAGGCGATGAAAACTTCTGGCGCAGGTCCAGAAACCGCTGGTCACTACCAGGGATATCCACCGCTTGACTCATCGCGGGCAACGCCATTGCTGAGCCGGCGAGGGTCGCGCTCACGAAACTGCGTCTGGTGATTGTCTTCATCATTCTGGCGATACCTTCTCGCTGGCATCATTCAGCGCCGGGTCTTGATTATCTGTCCCACAATTCAATGAAGTCGTATCTTGGGCGCTCGTGAGAAAGTTGCCATTGCGGTTCATGTATTCAACAAAGATGGCGTTTGCTGCCTCGCTGTTTTTAGATTGCGTCACGAGTTGGGCAGTAATGGAACCGTGTTAGACTCGTTCGCCATACCGGCGGGCAATTCCATGATTCGAATTTTGCGAAAGTGAATCTCCTTACCCTCGGATTCCAGACAAATGTAACCCTTGCGGAACGAGGCGTCTCGAATGCCATTGACGAACTTGCCGTTCACTGACAGTTTGACACACCCGTCAACGGCGACCACCACGTAGCGATTCCATTGGCCCACGCCCAGGCAGCGATTCTCCAGCGACTTACTACGTTTTCCACGCGGATTTTCCGGTACGGCTGTCATCCCGCCCGCGCCGAACAGTTCGCCGTGCACATACGCGATAGGCGGCAAACTGCCATCGGCCTTCCGATGCTGGTTGACCCAGTCGAGTTCGAGCATCTGCACTTCCATGCCCATCGGGAGCCGACTGGCTTGAGGGACAGCGTCGCACCACAAGAACATCCCCGAATTTCCGCCGGGTTCCATGTGCCGCCATTCCACTTCGATAATGAAGTTCTCATATTGCCGTTCCGTACGCATCACGCCGATGGGCTGACCCGTGCAAACTAACAGGCCATCTCGCACGGACCATGTTTTGTCCGACGTGTTGACGTCCACCCAGCCAGAGAGATCCCGGCCATTGAACAAATCACGAAAGACCAACTCTTGGGCTTGGGCAACGCCGCCAACGCATCCCAAGATCAGCTGGAGGAACAGTATTTTGAATCGTGGCATGGTAAATCGCGCTTAACCGGTAACCAGTTGAGTATTGAAAGTACCTTCATTGATCGTCGGACGTTCGATCCGTCCGTTGTGATTGAAGGTGAGTTGCATATTGTCCAGACCCAGCAAATGCAAAATGGATGCATGGATGTCGTGCACATGCATGGGATCCTCGACAGCATACAATCCCAATTCGTCGGTGGCGCCGATCGTCTGTCCGCCGCGCACACCTCCACCGGCCATCCAGATAGAAAATCCGGTTGGATTGTGATCACGACCATTGCCTTTTTCGCTCATCGGCGTGCGACCGAATTCGCCGCCCCAGATCACTAGGGTTTCGTCCAGCAATCCGCGCTGCTTCAAATCTTGCAGCAGACCGGCGACTGGACGATCCATGGAGCGACATAGTCGTGAGTGATTGCTTTCGATGGCTGAGTGCGAGTCCCATTTGCTGCCAGTGCCACTGTACAGTTGGATGAAGCGAACTCCGCGTTCGGCCAGCCGACGGGCCAGCAAGCAGTTGCGACCGAAAGCTTGCGTTTCTTTGTTGTCGAGACCATATAACGCGTGCGTCTGTTCCGTTTCTTGACTGAGATCAACGGCTTCCGGCGCTTGAGCCTGCATGCGAAACGCGAGTTCGTAGCTGCGGATCCGAGCCTCCAATTCTGACTGCTGAGGATACGACTCGGCGTGCGTGCGGTTGAACTGCTCGAGCAAGTGCAATTTGGACTGGGTGCGTTGATAGGTGTAACCGTCAGGGGAATGTAGATTTGGAATGGGTTCGTCATCGGTGCCGCGAATCCGTACACCTTGATGCGAAGCGGGCATAAAACCCGTGCCCCAATTCCGAGGGCCATTGACCGGACGTCCCGAGTTGTCGCACAGCACGACAAATGCGGGTAAGTTTTCATTGGCAGAACCAAGACCGTAGTGCACCCAAGCACCTAAGGCAGGGCGGCCGGCAAAGTTGATGCAGGTGTTCATCTGGCAAACGCCGCCGGCGTGATTGATGCCGTTGGTCCAGCATGATCGAATCACGGCGATGTCGTCCATATGCTCGGCAATATGCGGCATCCAATTAGACGCCCACAGCCCGCTATTCCCATGTTGCTTCCACCGGCGAGGTGACGCCAGCAGCGGGGCGCCCTTCTCACCCATCGCCGTAATCGGTTCGCTAAAGCTGCTCGGCAGCGGCTGACCGGCCAGACGATTCAACAATGGCTTGGGGTCCACCAAATCCAAGTGACTGGGACCGCCTTCCATGAATAGCCAGATCACCCGTTTGGCCCGCGGGGCGTGATGTGGCTCGGTCCCACCGCAATGCCGATGCAGCATCCAATTCAGGGCCAGGCTTCCAAAACCCAGGCCACTCGTCTGCAAGAGTTGTCGGCGCGAAAGGTGTGTCCTCCGATGTTCGGAGGAATTAAGCGTGCGCAGCATAGAATCGTGCATGATTAATCAACGTACAAAAACTGATTCGAGTTGAACAACACGTGGCAAAAGTCCACGTAGCGTTCTTCTTTAGGTAGATCCTCTTGCCCATCCGCCGACTCCGCGCCCGATGCGCTCAAAAACGTGAGCGCCGCGGTCATTTGCTGTGGGCTGGGATCCCGGCCCCAAGCCAAGTGAAACGCGGAGCGGAGCACCGATTCCGGATCGGTGGAATCGGCCACGGTGCTCAGCCGCTTGGCCATTGCGCCTGCCCGATCGCGAGCATATTGACCATTGATCATCAGCAAGGCCTGCGTGGGCGTCGTCGTGCTGTCCCGGACCGCCACGCTCTTCAGCCCATTGGCCATATCAAACCCATGGAGAAAGGTGTCGTTCTTGTTGCGGAAACTCTTTAGATACACCGATCGCCTGTGAACGGCTTGCTCCACACTGGGGCCACCCCGTTTGGCGATCAGTTCTCCGCTGGTCGCCAGCATCGCATCACGTATCTGCTCCGCCTGCAACCGGCGTACACGGCTGCGCCAGATTAATTGCTCCTGCAGATCGATTTGTTCGTATTGCTCGGCCAGTGGATGTTCGGCGGACTGACGCCAAGTGGCCGATTGCAAAATCAGCCGATGCAAGTACTTGATACTAAAACCATTGGCGATGAACTCGCGCGTCAGCCAGTCCAGAAGATCGGGATGGCTGGGTTGGCTCCCCTGTCGTCCGAAATCATTGGGAGTGCTGACTAGACCTTTTCCAAAATGATGCTGCCACACTCGGTTGACGATGACTCGCTGCGTCAGCGCGTTGTCAGGATTCGCAATCCATTCGGCCAGACGCAGACGGCGGTTGGGCTCGACATCTGTTGCATCGAACTCGGCCTTCTCCGGCAGCGTGACGGCCAAAGCGCCGGGGTGAACCGTCTTCCGCTGAGGGTCATCTGGAATGAAGGTCGGCGAATGCAAGCCGTCAAAATCGCGCACCGCCATCACCGCCGGTAGGGGATCGGGCTTGAGCGCGTCGAATTCGCCCAGTTGTTTCAGCAACTGCTCGTGAGCGGCTTTGTCTTCTTTGCTCATGTTTTTGAGCGGTCCGCCACCCTCTTCCTCGAACTGTCGCGACACCAAGTAGGCCATCTGGTGTTGCCAAGATGTGCGCTCGGCCACAGGCATGTGAAAGCAAGCTTGAATGTCGACTGGGAATTTATCGACGGTCGACTCCCATTTGCGCTGGTGATAGGGATCCAACAGGGAATTGATCTGATCGCGAATGTCGGCCGTTGCGGCCTCCCATTTCGCCAGCTCAGACACGTAGTTCGACTGTTCATCATCGGTGGCGGCGACTAAGTCATCGCGCCAAATGAGGGGCTCGAAGTGGGCGCGTACTCGGAAGTAGTCCGTTTGTAGCACGGGGTCGAACTTGTGATCGTGGCATCGAGCGCAGGCTAAACTGAGTCCCAAAAATGCGTCGCCGACCACATCTGTGGTTTCGTTCAGAATGTCGTTCCACAGACCTCGCGCGTCGCGTTGGTTGTATTCGTAGATTCCTAGCCGCAAGAACCCTGTGGCCGTCAATTGAGCGGGGTCATCGCCGTCCAACTGGTCACCGGCCAGCTGTTCACGGACAAATTCGGTATAGGGTTTATCGTCGTTGAACGAGTCAATGACATAATCACGGTAGCGCCAAATGTGAGGTCGATAGGCGTCTTGGTTCCAGCCATCCGACTCGCTATAGCGCACCAAATCCAACCAGTGCCGGCCCCAGTGTTCGCCGTACCGCGGATCGTCGAGAAGTCGATCGATCAGCGATTCCCAAGCATGGGCGGAGTCGTCTTCGACAAACTCCTGGATCTCTTCCAGGTTTGGCGGAACGCCCAGCAGGTCAAAATAGACGCGTCGCAGCAACCTCAGCCGATCGGCCGGTGGAGCAGGGTGCAAATCGTGGGACTGCAGCTCATGCCAGACAAACTGGTCAATCGGATTGCACACCCAACCTGTGTCGACTCGTGGCGGCTCCGCATCGGATAGCGGCTGAAAGGCCCACCACTGACGGTCTTCTGAGGTAATCTCCGAGGTCGCCCGCAGGGCTTCCTCATGTTCGGGCCATTCCGCACCCGTGGCCAGCCAAGTTTCAAAGTCACCAATGATGCGCTGGTCCAGTTGACCCGACGGCGGCATCTCAAAACTCTCATAGCGCAGGGCTTCCAGCAGCAGGCTCTCTTTCGGCGCGGAACGCGAAATGGCGGGACCATTATCGCCACCGGCCAGCATGGCCTGCGAGGAATCCAGCCGGAGTCCTCCCTCCTGCTTACGGGCGCCATGGCATTTGATGCAGTGTTGCACCAGTACCGGTCGGATCCTCTGTTCAAACAAATCGTCGGCCCAAACCGGCGATAAACCGGCTAGGACGATGCCAATCATCAATTGTCGAGCTAGGCCAAACATAGTTAAAAACGCAACTTGCACTATTCGGATAAACTGACGAAGGTTGTCGGATTGCCGGTCAGTCGAAAAGCCTCAGGCAATTCTCGCGCGTCTAAACGCACTAATACTTGATGTCGACCGGCTTCCACCGGATGTTCAGCTGTCGTCTGTTGGTCGGCATAGGTTGACGCGATTGGATTCCCGTCCAGCCACAATTGCGCTCGAGCGGGCACCTGAAACGTCACCTCGGCGCGCGTGGCGACTTCGATGTTGGCTCGAACGTAGACGTGAACCAAGGCGATATTGATGGGTTGCTTGGTGACGCGCTGCAGGACGTCGCGCGGCACATCACCGTTGACCAGACTTCGAACCGGAATCCACCCGTCGCGGATCGTTCCACGAATGATAGGCTCGGTACCGGCCTGCTCAATGCGATGCGTTCCTGCGAACACCGCCATTTCGCGAGCGATACCGGTTTGGGTGGCATCGTAGCGTCCGGGCTTGCCCAGCAGAGAAAGAAACCGCACCAGGTCCAGTTGTTCTTGGGTATTCAGACGTTCGATGACACCGGTGGGCATCAAGGAATCGCCCGGGCGCTGAGCGACTATATCCGGTCGCGGCAGCCGAATCTCTCGGTTGTTGGCATCCCGCAACACCAGTTCTTCGGGCGTGCTGCCGCGCTCGACTCCAGTGATCACTTGATCGTCCGCCGTGACCACGACCATGGAATGAAATCCCTCTTTGATCTTGGCGTTTGGCTGGAACAGAGACTCGACCAAATAGTCGACCGGCGCGCTGGCTCCCAGGCTGGTCATATCAGGCCCAACCTGGCCGCCGATTCCGCCAATCGCATGACAAGTCGCGCACGCCAATTCTGGACGGCGATAAATCTGCTCTCCCCTGGCCGCATTACCCTCGCCGACACGTGCGACGATGTCGGCCATGAATTCGGGTGTGATGTTCACCGCCCGCGCCGTGCCGTCCATCGCTTGCAGAGCTTTCTGGAGCTCAGCTTCGTCGCGCCCGGCATCGCGCGTGGCGCGCAAGCCGGCGGCCACCGCGTGAGGACTTAACTGCGTATTCGGTAACGCGCTGGCCAGCGACTTACCCAGTTGGCGAGACCTCAGCACGCCACGCCACAGCTCGAGCGCGGCTGCTTCGGTGTCGACCGCGGATAGGCAATCAAAAAACGGTTCGATCGCCCGCGCCATATCCGTGCGTGCCAATGCAAACAGCAACGCATGTTTCAGTTCGGGAAGCGTGGTGCTGTCGACCAACTCATGCAGCTGTTTCGCCGCGCGCGGTCCGCCGATCTTGGCTAGGGCCTCGGCGGCCGCTTGGCGGTCCGCCGGGGCAGCCGTCTCATCGCCAGCCAAACCGGCTAGACGGGAGGTTTGGCTCCGCAGTCGCCAGCTGCCAATCAGGTTGATCGTAGCCATACGGGTCGCCGCGTCCGATGATTCTAGCCCTCGAACGATGCCGTCCAGATTGCCGCTGGGTCTTTGCTTTCTCAGACGTTCAGCGGTTGCCAAGGCCTGCAGAGCTCGTTTGGTAGCCGGCGCGTCCAGTTGGTCACTGACTACCAGTTCAAACAGTTGGTTTAGGAGAGCCGCATTGCCCGTTTGTCCAATCAGCTCAATCCAGGGACCTTGCCCGTCACGGGAAATGGGCTGATTGGCGATTCGTCGGATCAGGTAATCGGTGGCTAGCTGAGGTTCGACGGTCGTCAATAGAAACTCAAGCTGCTTTTCTGTGGCCGTGTCCCATTGATTGGTCTCCAACGCTGTCATCAGCTCCGGCGCCAGCTCGGTGACTGTTAGTTGCAACGCATGGTCGATGAAGCGATCTCGAGGTAGTTCCAGTGCCTGCAAGGCGGCGAGGCCTCCGGCGACGCTACCCTCTCGCGCCAAAGCTCGGATGGCTTCCAAACGCACCCGCGGATGTTGATCTTGAATCATCGCCACCAACATCGACATGGCCTCGGCCGCTGACTGAGGCTTGGGTACGGATTGGGGGTCCGCCCAATCGGCGAGCACACGCACGGTGGCGGCGCGGACGCGGTGGTCGTCAGCTTCCAGCAACTCTTCGGCCAAGGGCAAGTTCGCGCGGTACAACCCCTGGTGCAGCCATAGCGCTTGTAGCTTGGCCCGCGGGTCCGACAGGGCTGCCGTCCACGACTCCAACACGGGCAACGTGGCTCCAGGTCGCTCAAGCAACACCCTTCGCGCCTGGTTTCGCTGATAGCGGTCGTTCGACAGTAGAAGCTCGAACAATCGTTCGGCATTCAATTGGGTCAGGTTCGTCACGGGACGTGGGCGAGATTTTTTCCATGCCAACCTCCAGATGCGACCGTGCCAACGATCACGGCGTTCATCGCGAAAGTCGACTTCGCCATGATTGATGATCGGGTTGGACCAATCCGCGATATACAGTGCTCCATCGGGGCCTTGTTTGACGTCGATCGGACGAAACGTGGTTGCGCTGGTGCGCAGTAGATCATCCTGGGGAGTGGTGACGAATCCAGCGCCCTGCTCATCCAGCCGAAAGCGAGTGACGCGATTGGCGCGAAAATCACAGGTGACCAACGAGCCTTGCCAGTCATCGGGAAACGTGTCTCCGTAAATAACTTCCAGCGATGCAAACTTGGGCCAGTTTCCAGGGCTGATCAAATCCAACTGATATCGAGCATTGGGGGTTGGGTTGAAACTGGCTCCAGGGAATGCGTAGGCGATGCCCGCGAAACCGGCTCCATCTGACAAGAACGACTGGCCGTGGTCGTCAAACACGTGTCCCCAGGAATTCCACAAGCCGCGGAAGAAAATGTCCATCTTCATGGCCCGCGTGTCAAAGCGAAAACCTCCGCCTGCTTTGAGCCGAACCACGCCGTGCGGCGTTTCCGTGTCCGTGCGCGTGTACACCGACTGGTTCATGTAGAGCCGACCGTCAGGGCCCCAAGTCAAGGTGTGCAAGTTATGGTGCGTGTCTTCCGTTCCAAACCCCGACAACACCCTACGCTTGACGTCCGCCCGACCATCACCGTCAGTATCACGCAAGTGCAGCAAGTCCGTGCTTTGGGCCACGTAGACGCCATCATCACCGGGTGCGACTCCAGTAGGAATCAGAAGACCTTCGGCAAACACGGTAGACTGGTCCGCGCGTCCGTCCGCGTCCGTATCGGCCAGAACAATGATTTTGTCCGGTGCCGACTGCCCGACTTCGATCATGGGGTACGCTTCGCTACTGGCCACCCAAAGTCGACCTTGCGCGTCGAAGTTCATGTGAATGGGTTTATTCAGATCAGGATTCTGAGCCCACAAGGTGACCTCTAGGTCATCCGCGATCGAGAAATCGGGCAGCGGCTGTTCGGTGAACTTGGCGAAGCGAGACGTCAACTGGGGCGTGGGTGATTCCTCGCCCTCCGCGCCGCGTAAGACGGCTCGAATACGTGCCTCTTCTTCCTCGATCAGCTGATCGAACTGAGGAATCTCAGCCGCATTCTGTCCCTGTTCGTGTTTACGAAAGCCGAATACATAAGCCATGTTAGAAGGACGGGATCGATGAAACCACCATTCGTTCTTCCTCAACACCAGCTTCCGCAACCGCTCCAGTCGCTCGTTAGGCCAACTTGCCGACTGAGGTACGCTCAGTTGCTGAGCGAGATAATCGGCTAGCTGACGATAGCCTTGCGAATTCAAATGGATGGGATCTTGCAACAAACTGTTGTCAGTATCAAAGGCAGATAGATCCACGAACTGAGACTGTTGGCTTTTTGCCGCGGATCGTATGGCCGCGGTCAACTCGTTGAACCGTTGCTTCTGCTCGGTTGAGGCCCCCGCGGGGATCAGTGGCGACAGGCAGACCAACCGAACGTCAGGTTGGATCTCTCGCGCGGTCTGAAGCAGACGTTCGTAATCTGCGGCGAATCGTTCGGTAGGTTGCTGTTCCAAACCGCTGGCCATTCCATAGCCGACGATCAGCACCGTGGGACGAGTCAATTGCAATTGCTTCTGCAGCTGAAGCCAACCCTCGTCAGGAGGTTCTCGGCCGGCTTGCAATAAACTCAATCCGAAACGGGAGCTGCCAGCGGGGGTGTCGGCATTCCAGCCCAAATTGTGAAACGTGACCTGATGCTCAGCGAAGGACCTGCACAGCATCAACTCGATCCAACCGTGATACTGTTCCTGCTCAATCAGGCCATCGCCCAACAGCACCACTCGGTCACCGTCCTGGAGATGAAATTCTGCAGCTTGCGTCGACAGTGTGATGGCGCACAGGCACGCCCAGGGTAACGTCAACCAAAGGCGGCAAAAGAGCTGCCGGCTCGGTGGAGACAAGCCGTTCATAGACGATCCAAGGTGGGTGGTGGGGGGAGGTAGGCGATATCTCCTCTATTCTAAAGCGCAGCAAGGCTCGATGTGGAGTCATTTTGCCAGGATGACGGACAATCCATAGGCTGAAGTCCAGCACAGTGCGGGTCGACGGTCAGCAAGAACCGCATGCCTTAACCAAGCAACTCGGGAATTAGCTGGGCGTCATCGGGTGCTATTCGGACCGGACGCCGGTCGCGTGTGTGCAGCTCCAGATCGGGCTCGATGCCCAAGAGGCGGTAGATCGTGGCCGCTAGATCCGAAGGTGTGATGGGCCGGTCCCGCGGTCCTTCTCCAACCGCATCGCTGCTGCCAATGACCTGTCCGCCGGGTACTCCGCCGCCGGCCAGCGCCACACTGAAGACGCGCGGCCAATGGTCGCGCCCAGCCGAGCTATTCAGCTTGGGAGTGCGTCCGAACTCTCCCATCACTACCACTAAGGTTTCGTCCAGCAATCCACGCTGGTCCAGGTCGCCGATTAAGGCGCTCAGTGCCAGATCCAAAGATGGCACCAACCCGACACCTTCGGTGGCTCCCGCAAACCCCAGCTTCAGCCGCGTTGTCAAATCTTGGTGAGTGTCCCAGCCGTTGTTCGTGACCGTCACAAAAGGCACGCCACGTTCGATCAAACGCCGAGCCAAGAGACAGCTTTGACCAATGGTCTTGCCTCCGTAGCGTTTGCGGACTGACGCTGGTTCTTCGGAAAGATCAAACGCCCGCTTGGCCTCGGGCGATGTAATGAGACTGAATGCCCGCTCCATATCTGGATCCAGGGCGCTGCCGCTTGGTCGCGTATCTCCGGCGCGGCTGAATTGATCTAATTGCCGCACGACCTCGGTGCGACGCTTCAGCCGTTCGATCGTCAATCCCTGGTAGAGATCCAGATCTTGAACTTGAAAATTGGGCTTGGCGGGATCACCGCCTAGCGCGAAGGGCCGGACCTGCGAGGGCAAATAGCCGTTGCCGCTGAGGCGACTGCCGCCGACTCGAAAATGAGGGACTGCGATGTGAGCCGGGAGGATACCGGTCGGTTGCTGTGGCCGCTGGCTACGCACGTGTGCCACTGTGGCTCCAAAGGTTGGGTACTCCAACACGGGTGTCGGTTGGTAACCCGTCATCAAGTAGTGCGTACCAAAATTATGTTCGCCCAGCGGGGAAGTCATGGATCGAATAATGGCCAGATGATCCATCAGTTGTGCTGTCTGCGGTAGGCACTCCGACAAGCGAACACCAGGTAGTTTGGTTTTGATTGTCTCCAGCGGCCCTCGCACTTCGGAAGGCGCTTCGGGTTTGGGATCGAAGGTTTCCAAGTGACTGGGACCGCCATCCAGCCATATCAGAATGCAGGACTGGGCGGCGGCCCGTGGCAGTTCGGCAGCGCCCAAGCGTCGTGCCCGCAGTAAATCGCCTACGCCCAGTCCCCAAGCGCTGAGGCCGCCCACGCGCAGTAGTTCACGGCGGGTGATTCCATCACAGCGCCGGTGCGGATTGGACATGGCTGATCACTCAAAATAAATTTGAATCTGACAATTCAAGCAACACTGACTAGGTCAGTCTACTTCTTTTCCGGCGTCTTGGCGGGGTCGGCTACTTTGTCTTGTTTGTCCTTGTCGGGCTGATACTTTTCGATCCAAGTTTTCAACGTGGCGGTGACGCGCTTGTCGGCACGCAGTCGCTTGGAATCCAAAATGGTCCGGCTGCGACGCACTAACTCGGCCCGTGCTTTTTCATGCTCGTCCAGGTATTTCTCGACGGCGGCAACGGCTTGTTCATATTTTTCGTCGCTGGCGTCGGGCTGAAACACTTGGCGAACCAACTTGGCCAACTCTTGGTTGACTCGCTGATTCTGCATGGATGTCCGCTTGTCCATCGATCGGCGATTCATCGCCTGACGCTGTGCCTCCAATTCGTCGATGGTTGGGGGTCGTCGATCAATCACCTCACCAAGAGCCTTCAAGATCTGAGCTCCATCGGTGGGCAGTGACGGTTGAACGAGCGCAAAATTGTGCGTCACTTCTCCTTGACGGCCTATCAAAACCGTCAAAGTCACGTGACGATTCAAACCGTAGGCACCTGGACCTTCGGCACCATCAACGGACACCCCCAGCCGCGTTGGTCCGCGAAAGTAGTTGATCGCTCCAATCTTGGCT
>JANQOL010000229.1 GCA_028289675.1 Pirellulaceae bacterium | reverse complement strand
TCCCCGGAATGGCACTCCACTTTTCCAGGCTAGCGACGGCCCCATCAAATTCCGCCGGGCGCATTCGCAGCTGTGCTTCGACGGTCATTTGAAGCGCGTCACTACGTTTGGCTGGCCACAGCAGGGGCGCATCTTGCAGCTGCTCAACGGCTTGCTTCCAATCGTAGGTTTGGAAGTAACACCAGCCGAGATAGTAGTTCCCCTTGCCCTTGTAGCCTGGCGGAAACCCCAACTCTTTTGCCTTGGCCAAGTCCTCGGTCGCTTGTAGTAGCACGCGACGGCTTCTGGGATTCGAAAGGCGGTTTTCAACGGACTTGAGCGCGGCGACGCCACGAACGTAATGCCAGGCCGCGTTGGCGTCCTGGTCCACTTGTTCCTCCAAGTCCCGGGCGATGCGACCGGCAACGTCCCAGTGACCTTTGTCCAAGATGGACAGTGCAGAATCCAATTGGGCTTCGGGACTCATTCCCCCGCCGACGATGTGAGCGAATACGGCCCCAAACACCGTCAGCGAAACGAGTCCACCAGCGCCCCAAAGCATGATTTTCTTGCTGGGCATGGGATCTCTCGATAGGCAGTAGATGGTCCCAGGCGGTCTCTCCAGTGAGGGCGAGGGTCCATTCAAACATGCGCTGCTTACAAGCCCGAGTTCGTTGGCCCCGCTAGTCTGTGGCTGGCGGCGGAAAATCGACTAGACGGCTCAATCGGTTATGCCGATTGGGTTCTCTATTCGGGCGCCGATAAGCCGGACCGATGGAGCGGTCGAGAATGAGCGGACTAGCGCCTTCTGTCTTTGGCTCCGCTCGTTTTGACGAAATTGAGCAACCTCATCGCTGAACGCGTAGGCCGTTCGTCCGAGCGACTTGATCTAGTTGCGAGAGAAGCTTTCTTCCGCCATGCGTTCCGATTCGCTGGGCTGATGCGTCACCTGCTCCATCAACCAAGCATTCATGTCGACCAGCATGTTGCTGAGCAGTTCGTCGCCGCACGGATATTGCCGAATGTCGACCGCCAAGCTGGCCGAGTGCAGCACAGGTAGGGATTCACAGATGTGCTGGATTCCACAGCGGGTGGATTCGTTGCCGTACATCCACAACATGGGCAGCAGCCGCGCGCGTTCGATGTTCAGCAGCGGTTGATTCTGGCGTGGAAAGTCGCCGCCGATCGATACTACACCGGCGAAGCGACCTGGGTAGCGCAGTGCAATTCGCCAAGCCATCGTGCCTCCACCACCAACACCGGCCAAGAAGATCCTGCGCTGAGCGATGGAAAACTGCTTTTGCGCTAAATCAATGGATTCGAAAACCAATTCTTCGGATATGGCGGTAGCGGCCGCGGATTGGCTCCAGCGAAAGAACTTGCCATCTGCGTCGCACGACGTCGTGCCACGCGGCGCGCACGCGACGTAGTTTTGCAGACTCAGCTCCGGCATCACGTTTTCGAGTTCGAACTCGCAGCTGTGGCAGCTGTGCAGCCAGACGATCAATGGATACTCATAGCGTGGTTCGTAACGCTCGGGACCGAACAGGCAAACTTGGTGTTCGAGGTAGGATTGTTGGGCAGTGGATTGATTATTGGGAGAAACATGCAATTGGTCGAGACTTCCGGTGGGCTCAAAGGAGCTGCAGAGTCGATTTCGCATTCGTCGACAATCTCTTTTTGCGTAGTGTGAAGGAAGGACCACATCGGACCAGGAACATATGTTCGTGTTCCTGGACGCGGTTGCAGCATCAATGGCTGCTCGTCTTGCCTCTCTGCTGGGTTGTAAGCGTGACTTGTTCTCAAGTCAACGTCAGCGTGGCGACTTCGCACGACGATCTCGAAATGCGACAGCCCTTGTGCGCTTAGCTATCATTGGTTGGCAACCAACTGATTCATGGCAGCGACCAACTCCCGCACTGCAGCCACGCTCTTATCGAAGTCCGCCTGCTCTTGAGAATTGAGTTGTAGTTGGACAATTTTCTCGACTCCCGAAGTGCCGAGAATCACGGGGACACCCACGTAAAACCCACCTACGTTGTATTCGCTGTCGCAGTAGGCTGCGCACGGGATCAAGCGTTTTTTGTCCTTGACAATGGCCTCGACCATCTGAGCTGTAGCCGCGGCAGGCGCGTAGTAGGCGCTACCCGTCTTGAGCAATCCGACAATTTCCGCACCACCCTTTCGAGTGCGGTCGACAATCTCTTCCAGCCGCTGTTTCTCGATCAGCTGAGTAACCGGGATGCCTCCCACCGAAGTGCAACTGGGCATGGGGACCATGGTGTCGCCATGACCGCCCATCAACAACGCGGAAATGTCTTCGACACTGACACCCAACTCCATCGCCAAAAACGTGCGATAGCGAGCCGTATCCAGCAAGCCGGCTTGTCCCAAGACTCGCGTCGCGGGAAATCCGGTGACTTCCAAAGCACGCTGGACCATGGCGTCTAGCGGATTGCTCACGACGATG
>JANQOL010000339.1 GCA_028289675.1 Pirellulaceae bacterium | reverse complement strand
GACTTCGTCGTAATACCGTCCACCGCGGTTGGACTGTGGTGGCAAGGTTGGTGTCTGCTCAATTTGGTCGCGTTTTTCATGCTGGCATTGGCTCACCGGGCGATTTGGATCGAGAAAGCGTCCCGGCGCCGAATCTTAGCTCCTTGGGTGGCCCATGTTCGCGATGCTGACCGGGGGCGACAGGAATTGCTGCTACCGGATGTACCCGATGCGCAGGATGAATTGCAAGTTTCCATGGCCATCGTTTCGGAGACGGTCAATGGTGTGCACGCGGATCTGGCGAACGCACGCGATCGCAGCGAGTTGGTATTTCGGAATCTTCAAGAGGGTGTACTGGCGGTTGACGACAAGGGGCTGGTGCTGCTGGCGAACAAATCTCTGCGTCGACTACTGGGTGTTTCCTCGGACAACTACCTTTACCGCTCGCTGTTGGAAGTCGTGCGGGTACCGCAGGTCGTCGCGCTGGTAGAAAATGTGCTCAAGGATCGGTCCGCTCGAGAGGTCGAGGTCGAATGCGGTACCGAACCCAATTTCTTGCGCATTTCGGCGCGGCCCTTGCCACTGGGGGACAGTCGCCACGGAGCGCTGCTGACGGCCCGTGACGAGACTCTGATCAAACGGGTTGAGATGATTCGCAAGGACTTTGTGTCGAATGCTTCCCACGAACTAAAGACGCCCTTGGCAGCTATTCGCGCTTACGCCGAAACACTGCAATTGGGCGCCTTGGATGATCGACCGGCGGCGGAGAAGTTTGTGGCCAACATTATCTCCCAAGCGGATCGAATCGATGGTTTGGTTCAAGGCATGCTCCAACTGGCCAGAACCGAGGTGGGCACCGCTATGAACTATCAATCGTTCGATGTGATACAAGCCATGCAACCTTGTCTGGCGGCCAACGGCGCCGTGGCGGTCGCCAAGGGCGTCACGCTGCTCTCGCCGGAAGCAAACGGGCGCGTGACAATTCGTAGCGATCGCGATGGTTTTCAAACGATCGTGAATAATCTGCTGTCGAATGCGGTGCGCTACACGGAAGCCGGTGGCGAAGTCGAAGTTCGCGTGTGGGTGGCCGGCGACGTTTTGAATCTGCAGGTAAGAGATACCGGGATCGGCATGCGGCCAGCGGATCTACAGCGCGTCTTTGAACGCTTTTACCGAGCGGAGAAAGACCGTTCGGCCGATACTGGCGGAACCGGTCTAGGGCTATCGATGGTCAAGCACTTGACCCAGGCTCTGGGGGGAACTGTCGAGGCCGAAAGTCAGTTGAACGTGGGCAGCACGTTTCTTGTCCAGCTGCCGACCGATCCTGGCGACGAGTAGCCTTTTCACTCTTCATTCAATCTTCACGACCACCGGGTAGTTGCCAGGGATCAGGTTCGGTTTAATCGGTCTCGCAGTGGCCGGGCTGATGGCGGCACCGCAATCGAAGCATCTTTCTTGGCCATCTAACCAGCGCTAAAGCAGGTTGCTTTTGCGCGCGAGTGCTTTCCGGCTGTTGAAACAGTCGCGGTATGAAATTGCGAGCGATACGATCAAGCACCTGGACGAGTCCGGGCAACCAAGCGTCCAGGGACATCGCGCATCCTTTCGATATGCCTCAAAACTTGCTACAAGAGAGAACTTCCAACTGCTACGGCGGAGTCGATTGGTCGACGTCTGCGGGGCACGGATTCTTGATGGAAAGTAGAGGCATGTCCCGGCATTTGAAACAGGATCTGGAGCAAGCGTACCACCGGCTCGTGTCCTTGTCGGGTCAGGTGGAGGAGATGATCAGTAAAGCCGTCAGGTCGTTGGTAGACCGGCGCGTGGATCTGGCTGAGGAAGTGATCGGGCTGGATGAACGCATCGATCGCATCGAAGTGCAGATTGAAGACGAATGCCTGAAGATGCTGGCTCTCCATCAACCGGTCGCCGCAGATCTGCGCCGGTTGACCATCATGATGAAAATCAACAATGATCTCGAACAAATCGCCGATTTGGCTTGCAACGTTGCCGAACGTGCCAATGACCTGGTGGAGCATCCTAGCTTTCCAATTCCAGCGTTGTTGAGTGACATGGCGACCGAGTCCATCGCCATGGTCCGAGATGGCTTGAACGCGTTTGTCAATCTCGACCTGGATACCGCCCATCGTGTCATTCGTTCCGACGACACGATTGATGCGATGAACGTGCGGGTCATCGATGATTTGTATGAAGTCATGCGGCAAGATGCCGAATGGATTCCGTTGGCGGTCTCCTGCTTTTCCGCGTCGCGCAATCTGGAACAGATTGCCGACCATGCGGTCAATATGGCGGAGGATGTGATCTACATGATTAGTGGTGTGATCGTTCGTCATCAGCACCAGGACTCCGACCCCGAATCGCCGGCACCCGCTTAAGATGGTTACGATGTCGAAACCCAAGATTTTGATCGTCGAAGACGACCGTGATCTGTCTGAGATTCTGTACTACAACTTGATGCAGGAAGGGTTCAACGTCTTCAGAGCCTATGACGGGCGAGAGGGGTTGGAGCAGGCCAAACTGAAAAAGCCGGACATTGTGCTGCTGGACATCATGCTGCCGCTGGTCGATGGTCTGGAAGTTTGTCGACAACTGCGCAAGACCAAAGAAACCAAGAACACGGGCATCTTGATGTTGACCGCCAAAGCGGAAGACATGGATCAAATTGGTGGCTTTGAAGCCGGGGCGGACGACTATGTCGTTAAACCCTATAGCGTGCGGGTGCTGCTGGAACGCATCCGAGCTATCCAGCGGCGACGAGCCGGCGAGGCCGAAGAACCGACCGTGACAACGATCAGTTGCCTGGGCGTGACCGTGGATTTGAAACGCCATCGAGCGTTCGTCGAAGATCGCGAACTCGAAATGACGCGCAGCGAATTCAAGCTACTGAAGACGTTGATGTCGGAACCAGGCCGCGCGTTTGAGCGAGTCGAGTTGATCGAGTCGGCGCTTGGCGAAGACACGCTGGTGCTGGAACGTACGATCGATGTGCACGTGCGAGCCATTCGCCGCAAATTGGGTGATCTAGCAGCTCTTATCGAAACCGTCCGCGGTGTTGGCTACCGCTTCAAGGAACCGGAGTAGCCGACAACTGTTCGTTCAGCAATTGATCCCACTGCTGGCCAATGGACGTCCAGTGATATTTGGCCGCCGTTTGCCGCGCTTGGCCACTCAGTTCAATTCTCCACTGCGCGTCGGTAGCCAGCCGCTTGAGCTCCGACTCCAATGCCTGAGGGTCGTCCTGTGGTACCACGACGACGGATGTGGTAGATGCATTTAGTTGTTCCAGGGCAGACGAACACTGCGTGGCAATGCAAGCCATGCCGTTGTTCATGGCCTCTAGCAAGGCAACGGGAAACCCTTCGTAGTCGCTAGTCAAGGCAAAGATATCGGCCTGGCGGTAGTAGATGTCCGGCGTCTGGCACCAGCCTGCAAATTGAACTCTCCGCGTTGCATCGGCTCGACGCTGCAAGTCGGCTCGTTCCGGACCGTCTCCAACCAAGACCAGCCGCCAATCGGGCAGGTGCGCTTCCAAGCGTTGCCAGGCGTCGAGCAGGCGATCTAGTCGCTTCTCTCGGCTGAGGCGTCCTACAAACAAAATGGAACGTCCGGCGCCTTGCTCGGTCAATTCAGTGGTGTCCTCGGCCGACGGTTCGATGGCTGGCGGGATCACGCGCAACTTGGCTTGCGGCACCAAGTGCGCCAAACTGGAGGCGATTTGCGGAGTCAACACGACACACGCGCTGCAGCTTGGGTAGCCGCGGCGACGCCAAGCTTCCCAGGCCAGTCCCAACCGTTGTCGAGTTGGATCGCTGTGCTCAGCAATGACAACCGGTGCCGGCTGCCTGCGCGCAGCTTCCAAGGTCACGATGTTCATTTGATCCGAAAAACTCAGTATCATCTGTGGCCGGACCGCTTGCAGCGTCCTGCGCAAACAACGTACCCGTCGCCAGTTAGCCCAGGCGGCTTGAAACGGGTTGGTGCTGTCGGACAGTTGGTCTAGCCCGTGCCGGTGAACATTCGCGGGAACGGCATAGGTGTCGCTATCTTGCGTCGCCCAAGTAATCAAGTGGATTTCGCAATGCTCGGACCAACGGCGCGCCAGTTCGCTCATCAGCCGCTCTGCGCCACCCCCGTAAAGTGCATGGATGGTCAGCGCGATTCTGGGTTGGGCGGATGAAGCTGGCGTGTTAGCGTGGTCAGCAGCCATGGAAAGCATCGGGCTGAGTTGGCGTAAGGACGCTAAGTCGCGTCAGTAGTTTCGGTCGCTCGTCAGTGGCCGCAACAATACGTTGGTTGGCGACGACATGCTAGGTCATAACGGGGACTAGCCTCCTCTTCAATAAGGAAACTGCCGGACGTGCAATTGGGGTTTGTGACACTCGGTGCTCAGGTGCCGTCAACTCGTTTCCGCTTCTTGCCTTATCTGCCGTTGTTGGAGCAGCGCGGCCATACTTGCCATCTGTGGATGAGTTACCCGTCGGTGTACGAACACATTCCTTGGCTGGGATGGCGCATTAGCCACCAGCTGAAGCGCACGGTGAGGAGATGGCAAATTTCCGAGGCCGGCCGCATCCAGCCCGATTGTATCTACCTGGAACGGGGTTGTTTGAACGATGATAGCCTGGACCTGGACCGCAGATTTCGGAAGTCTACTCCGCGGTTGGTCTTGGATGTGGACGACGGCATCTTCTTGGAGCGTCCCGACAAAATCGATCGTTTGATTGCCATGAGTGATCACATCGTGGTGAGCAACGATCCTATCGCGGAATACGTGCGCGAGCGGCACGAGCAGGTCACTATCTTGCCGACTGCTGTTTCACTGCAGCGGTATCAGCGCAAGCCCATCGATCACGAGCCCAAAGAGACACCCGTGATCGGGTGGATGGGCACGCGGCCCAACATGCCGTTCTTGGAAGTGTGCGCCCCGGCTTTGCGCAGGTTGTCGCAGAGTCACCGGTTTGAGTTGTTCATCGTAGGGCCGTCAGCCGAGCCGCTGGTGCCCATCGATCTACGGGGCGTGAACGTGAATTTTCAGCAGTGGCGAGCTGAGCGAGAAATTGAAGATTTGCATCGCATGGACATCGGTTTGATGCCCCTGCCGGATGGACAGCCCTGGATGCGCTACAAGGCGGCGACCAAGTTGGTCCAATACCTATCGGTCGGAATACCAGCGGTGGCTTCACCTATCGGAGTCAATGCCGACATCTTGGACGGTAATCGCGTTGGATTTGCGGCCAGCAACGACGAGGAGTGGTTTCAAGGTATGGAACAGCTGTTGACCGACCCTCGGCTGCGACAGGAGATGGGCGCCCGGGGGAGACAACTGGTTACCGAGTCCTACTCCATCGAAGCCAACTTAGACCGGCTGGAAAACGTGTTGGCGCCCCGCTAGTGCGAGTTCGCAGGGCAGGCTCGACCGGGGCGAAATGACGCTACGCTGGTGCGACTGACGACCTCACTGCCGGCGGCCGCCGACTATTTTTCGACGGGTGCTTGCGTGGCAGCCGAGTATTCGGACCATCCGCGATAGTAGTTCCGAACCTGTGTTGCACCCGCCATTTCCAAGGCGAAGGCGGCAACGCTGCTGCGCCCTCCGGTTTGACAGTGTGTTACAAGTGGAGCTTTGATGTCCACGCCAGCAGACTGCAACTTGCGTCGAATGTCTTCTACCGAAAGGTACTTGCCGTCCGCGTCTACGAATTGCTTCCATTCCAGATGAATGGCGCCGGGGATGTGTCCGCCGCGGGGTCCCAGTTGGCGGCTGCCGGCGTATTCAGCATCGCTTCGGTTGTCTAGCACGGAGCACTGGGATCGCTCGCGGGCCGACGGCAACATGTCCGTTAAGACCGCCAAGCGTCCAGGCTGAAACTGCAGCTCGAGTTTCGTGGCTGTCCGGCTAGTGATGTCCTTGGTCGTCGGCAACCGGGCCTGTTGCCAAGCGGAAAAGCCGCCGTCCAAGATACGAACATCGGCCAACCCCACCGCTTTCAGCAACCACCAAATGCGCGCCACTCCTGTGGGCGAATCTCCTCCGACGAGTACCGTGGGCTGATCCAACTGAACCCCCAGTTGTCCCAGTTCTGCCTTCCAAAAGTCCATTGATTCGGATGGGAGTTTCTCGGAAGACCGTTGAGTCCAGGCGGGAGCGTTGGCCCACTGGGATTCAGGAATATGTGCGGCCTCAAACGACTCCCGATCTCGTACGTCCAAAATCAGCGGCGTCGAACGACTGTTGTGCACCTCACCAGCGGACATCAAATATCTCTTTTGCGGCGTGATCTCATTGGCCCAGCCTGCCGCACAGAACGGTTGGCAAGCTGCGAAGAACACAAATGCGATAACGCGCATGGTCGTCATCTCCCGTTGGAGTAAGGCCTGGTGAATGGAATCCTTTGGTGGCGCTGGCGGGCGACGGCGCCTCGCGACAATCGTTACAACCGACCCATTGTAACGTGGCCGCTAGGGATGTCTTGGCAATTGGTGACCGCCGCTGCGGCGCTAGAAGAATGGCCCATGATCGCGATTAGCCTGAGGCTACTCGCTGCGCTGGTTGTGCGGTGACCCACGCGAACACACCCAAGTTTTGGCAGCACGCGCTCTGAGCGCTTGAAGACAGGGCACTCATGGTTTCACTTCGCATATTCCTCCTTGTATTGACCACGTTGGTCTGCCGCGAGGTGGGGCGAAGTCTGCCTGGCACTGAGCCGAGCGCGGCGTTTCTAGCCATCATGGCGATGTGCTTAGGCTTTGGGCTGCTAGGAAAATTCTCGGCGGTGGAGGCTATGCGCTTTCAGCGGCAGACACTGCCAATGCCCGTCGGGTGGAGATGGGGCAGGTTTTGCGATCATCGGCGGAAGATCGAGGTTGCCTGGATGCTGTTATTGCCAGCTACCTTGCTGTGCACCGGCTGGGGTGCTTGGGTCAATCAATGTCTGCTCCATGGTTGTCCCGAGAGCGTCGGCCTCATGCTGCTGTTCCTGCCGACGGTGTTGTATCTCGTTCTGTTGGAACTGACCGCTGCACAGATGGATGAACTGGCTGGTCAGCCTTCCCGTTCGGGTGAACGCACCGCGATCGGTTCTGACACAACCGACAAGCCCGATTCATGGACTGCGACGTGGTGTCTGCGAATACGATTGGGCGATTGTGGCAATCTGTTGACGTGTTTGATTCCAGTTCTGCTCATCAGTTCTTGTGGAGATCTGCTGCGGTGGGCGGTCCCGCAGTGGCGAGAAACAACGATCGCCGCAATCTCGACAAGTGCCGCGCTGCTGGTGATTGCTGCCGGATATCCTGCTTGGATGGGCCGTTGGATGGGTGTGCAGCCAGTGCCGTCCGGCGATTTGTCCAATCGCATTGCCGGCTACCGCCAGGCATTGAATATCCGTGGCTTGCAAGTGGCTGGAGTGCCCAGCCATGGGCGTTGGAATGGAGCCGCTGTAGTCGGTTGGTTTCCCGGTCTCCGCTGTCTGTGGTTGGGCGATGGATTGTTGCAGCTGCTGAACGAACGGGAGTTGGATATGGTTCTGATGCACGAATTTGCGCATGTCAAACGAATGCACTTTATTTGGCGGAGCCTGCCGATTATTTGGGCTGTCGGGTTGGCGTTGGGCTGTGCTTTGGCTGTAGATGTCATGTTGGCCGGCGGGACGCCGGTTTGGATGTCCCGGGTGGCCTGTTTGGCGGCTTCCGTGCCCGTGTTGGTTTTTGGGCTGGGGCAGGCATCGCGCAGTTGTGAGTTGGATGCGGACAGGCGAGCCTGCGACTATGCAGCACAGCACTGTGCGTGGACCGGTGGAGAGCTTTCGCCAGCGGCGGCCAACTTGGCTTCCGCACTCCGCAAACTGACTGCTGCCGATCGGTCGGAGGCAGCGACATGGTTGCACCCCAGTCTCCAA
>JANQOL010000214.1 GCA_028289675.1 Pirellulaceae bacterium | reverse complement strand
GGTTGGCAGGCTCGCAACCGCAGCCAGCCGGCGCGTTCGCTTAGGCTCCAGCGATCGGGCCGGGGGTTGTGATTCCAGTTCCATTGTCCGCCCAACTCCGATGCTTCAAATTCATCAGAGGTCTGCAGGCTCCAAGTTTCTATTGGCCGTCCTCCAGCCACTGCGTTGGCAGTCACCGATGGTTTTGCATGCCGCCAAATCGGTTCGCCAATACCATCTGCATCGGAGTCGACTCCGACAATCGGCCAGCCATCGACCCAGCTCACGGGTTGGAGACATTGTGGCCGGCCGTGAAACACGGGCTTTCCGTTCTGGACCAACTGATGCAGAAACCACCACCGGCCATCGACGGTCTCCACCAGGGAGCCTTGGCAGGCCGATCGACCGGTGTCTTCGGATCGCTCAAACACGACTTTGGCCTCGTAGGGACCATAAATCGAATCCGTCGTGCTGCGCAGGCACAGCTGTTTTCGGTCTCGGCGTTTACCTTGGCCCTGCCAGCGGATCAGCATGATCATCCATCGTTCGCCGATGCGATGGATCTTGGCCGCTTCGCATCCCACGCCGCGAAAGATCGTGCGGCCTCGATCCAACAACTTGTCACCAGCCCAGTTCAGTCGAAACAATCGAATGTCGTTGACCTTAGATGACTTTACCTTTCCGAAGTTGGCGGCCAACCACGCCGTGTGGGTCGCGCTATCAAAATAGACCGCTGGATCCGTCCATTCCACCTTCTCGAGCAAGCACACTGGAGTTGACCAGGGCCCGGCTAAATGCTTGGCCTTGGACATGTATAGACCACTGCGATAGTCGATCTGATAACACAACCATTCACCGTCTCGGTAGGCTAGATCACCCGCCCACACACCCCAGCGGTAGCCGTTCATCTGATCAGCTTCGTAGCGACCGTTCCAACTGAGCCTCGGAAAGACGTGGCTCAAGTAACGCCAGTTCACTAGATCCTGGGACTCCAGTATGGTCATTCCAGGTGCGTAGTGGTTGGTGGAAGTGATCATTACCCAGCGATCTCCACAGCGTTCTACGTCGCTGTCCGCGAAGTCTCCGTTCAGGATCGGATTTCGATAAGTGCCATCGCCCTGGTCTCCTGTCGCCATGAGCTTCAGCGATTCAGGTAGCGATTGCGCCTGTAGCGACGCATTGTTGTTGGCCAACTGGCCAGTCAACAACACACCAATGGCCATGCAGATCCCGAGCAGTTGGGGGCGCATCATTCTGTCCTATCGTCGCGAGTTGTTGCACTGCTGGTACTGCAACGGAATTGTTTAGCAGTCAGCTGCAGACGTACTTGGCTTGTGAATGTGTACGCCTGGGCGAACTGCTAAACAGTGTCGAAATAATCAGTGTCGAAAACTGTACCAAACACCGCATCAATGGATATCAACACACGTTCGTCGCTTTAGAGGTCGTCTTCAAGCTCTAAAGGCTCTCTAGATAGCGAATCAGAGCCGTCGTCTCCGCTTCGTCGAGTGCGCGCGGCAGTTGATGTTGTTGGACCCGCAGGACGTCGCGCAGCGTTTTGGCCCGACCATCATGAAACAACGCCCCGGTACGCTGACTGACGCCGATCAAACTGGGCGGATTGAATTTGACCAGCGCGTCTTCATCTGGGATACCCACGTCGAATGTGTCCGCGGACGTCAGCTGGCGTCCTGCGTGGCAGTCAACACAATTGAGTTGGCGGAACAGTTGTTGGCCGTGCACCGTCTCCTGGGAGGCGGCAATCGACGAGCTGCTAGCGGGCTCCCGGAGACCTGGCTCCATGCGGGCGCTCGCCAGACCGGGCGGCTCAGGTAGCGTTCGCACAAATGCGGCGATTGCCCTGACCTGGCTTTCATCAACGCTTTGATTGCTGGCCATCGTTGAAGCAATGGAATGCTTCACTTGGCCTTCCAGCGTCGGCATAGATCCGTCCCAGGCGTAAGGTTGTGTTTCGGCTTGACCCCTGAGTGACAGAATACGTTTGGGAGTCCCGAAGGAATGGTCTGTGAAGTTGTCGTTCAATTGTCCATTGCTATGCCCCTGACTATGGCAGCTGTGGCAACTCATCCAGCCGTCGTGGGACAGTCGCGAACTGAAGAACGCAATTTCACCTCGTTCCACCTCAGTTGGAGCGCGGGTCGGACCTAAGCTCAGGTGTTGAACTTGGTCATTCTCCAAATCCACAATTGTTAGCGAGTCGCTAAACTGGTTGACCGCGACGACCAGCCGGTCATCGGGCGAGAACGCGCAGTCTACGGGATGTAGTCCCGTTTCATACTGCTCAAAGTAATAGTCTTCGCGGCTGCCCACGGCCAAGCGGTTGGTGCCGCCCAACGTTACGGCCAATCGGCCTTGAGACGAAACGGCCAGGCTGGATGGGTCGCCGGCTCCGTTGCCTGGGGCCCCCAGCGGATAGAAATGTCCCTGCTTGAATACTTCAACACCCGTCGCGTGCAACAGTCTGTCCGTCCGCAGCCAGCGCAGGTTGTTACTCATTAGCCCTCCCCAGGTGATGTCAGTTCGTACAGTGGGGATGAATTCATTGAGCAGCTGATGAGGAAAAAACACGAACTGGCTATCGTCAGTCAAAGCCAAGCCACTGATGTTGTGGCCGTATAACTGGGCACGATGCATGATCCGAAAAGCATCGCGATCGACTGCTACGTATTCGCGGCCAAACGCGTCGGTGCACAAAATAGTCTGCTGAGCGGGGATCAGCAGCAATTCTCCACCGCACATTGGCAAGTCAACCTGCTGCCGAGCGCTCCAGCGCTTGAAAATCTTCGACTCGGCGCGCCAGCGGTACAGCCTCTGTGACCACAATCCCGAGGCGACCAACGTTCGTCGTTCCGGGTCCCACAGCAACCGGTTGGGTTGTCCGGGCGTCGACAACCGCGCGACAATCCGCCAGGTATTCGCTTGCCGCGTGACGATCAGCACTTGCTCGCCATGCTGCTCGGCGATGGCCACACAGTCATCCGCTAACTTCGCAATCGCACCGAAGCTAAATTCTGGCTTTTCCAAGACCACACTCAGCTGTCGGTCTGGCAGGTCCAGGCAGAAGACTTGTCCGCTGATCTTGGTGGTGATCAGCGCCCGTCGCTCGTCGACGAAGACCATTGAAGTAGGCTGGCGGTACTGGCCCTGAGGGTCATATTTAGGTTGCCATCCAGTCGCTTGCTCACCGCGAATCGGGCGCGCGGAATAATAGCCGTCCCCAGGGGCGGGATAGCGCGCGTCATCCTGATACGTTGATGCGCCGTATGGCGGCGTCGCTTCTCCGTCTCCCGTCGTGCTAGCTGATTGCGCTTGAACGTGCGCTGACGCTGCCGCAATTACG
>JANQOL010000203.1 GCA_028289675.1 Pirellulaceae bacterium | reverse complement strand
ATGTCACGATGGCTCAAGAAACGTACCAAGCATCGCAAGCCCAAGCCGATGACAAAAACCTTTGCCGAATCAATAGTTATGAAAAAGTGAACGGTATTGTGTTTAGCAGTTAGCCGAAGGCGTACAGAGTCGTCAGCCAAGTACGCCTTCGGCTAACTGCTAAACAGCATCAAGAAAGAACCGCTTGTTTAGGGGTGATCCTTGGAGCGGAACATGGCACTGATGGACTGGTCGTGGTGAATGCGGCGAATGGCTTCGGCCAGCAACGGAGCTACCGAGACGATTTGGATCGTGTCCAATTTCTTCTCGGCTGGCAACGGAATGGTGTTGGTCAGGCAGAGCGATTTGATGGGCGATTCGCTCAGATTCTGAACGGCGTCACCACACAAAACTCCGTGGGTGGCCGCCAAGTGAATTTCGCGCGCCCCGGCTTCGGCCACTAACCGGGCGGCTCCGCAGATGGAGCCCGCGGTGCTGATCATATCGTCGAACATCAAACACACTTTGTCTTCGACAGGCCCTCCGATGATGTTCTTTTGCTTGGTCTCCAACGCGTTATCCCGACGCTTGTCGACAATTGCCAAACGTCCTCCCAAACGCTTGGAATGTCCGATCGCGCGTTTGATACTGCCCTCGTCGGGACTGACCACGACCAACTCGTCCGCTTCGTAACCCATTTCTTCGAAATAGGCGTTCAAAACGGGCGCCGCGTACAGGTGGTCAACCGGCACATCAAAAAATCCCTGGATCTGCGGGGCGTGCAGGTCCATGGTCAACACGCGGTCAGCGCCTGCGCGGGCAATCATGTTGGCCACCAGCTTGGCCGTGATGGGAACCCGGCCTTCGTCTTTGCGATCTTGGCGGGCGTAGCCAAAGTAGGGAATGACGGCCGTGACGCGGGCCGCGCTAGCTCTCTTGCAGCTGTCGATCATGATCAACAGCTCCATTAAATTGTCATTAACCTCGGGGCACGTCGGCTGGATCAAGTAGACGTCGCGACCGCGAACGTCGTCATCAATCTTGCAATAGTTCTCTCCGTCGGGAAACTTGCCCAGCGTCAAGCTGCCCAGATTGAGATGCAGAAAACCGCAAATATCCCGAGCCAAGTCTGGATTTGCTTGACCACTTAGAATCTTCAGTTCACGCATGGGGAAAGGAGCCAAGGGGTTGCGTCGGTCCGAATCAATGGATCAAAGTCAGGTCAGTCCACATCGCTACGATCAGCTACTAGCGTAACCCATTTCGCGCATTTTGGATTCCACGAGCGCCAGTTCATCGACGGTATTGATGCTGAGTGATTCACAGGCTTGCAGTACCGGCAACGCGTCGACGCCGCGGCCGTCACGTTTCAGAATCTCAGGGCAATCGGTCAAATAGTATTCCCCTTGTGAGTTCTCATTACTCAATTGGGACAACGACCAGAGCAGGGCCTGACAATCGAACAAATAGGTCGACATGTTCACTTCCTGGATTGCCAATTCGGACTCGTTGGCATCCTTGTGTTCCACGATGCGCTCAAAGCGCCCGTCAGCGCCACGGACGATCCGGCCCAGACCCGTGGGGTCTTCCTTGATGAGGGTCCCCAGCAAACATTCCAACCTCTGCTCGTGAAACTGCTCGATCACCTTGCGAATTGAATCCGGTTGAATCAGCGGAGAGTCACCGGCGACGACAAAAACGGAGCCCGATTGCTGTTCGATCTGACTGCGGCACATCTCGACGGCATGCCCAGTCCCATGCTGCTCCGCTTGCAAGGCGAAACGCATACCGCTCCGTCCCGCCAGCTCGTCCTTTACGTCATCGGCGCGGTAGCCCACGACCACGATCGTATCTTGAATACCGGCTGCTTGGAGCGCGTCCAATACCCAGTGGATCATTGGACGGCCCAAGGCAGGAAACAACACCTTGGGCAAATCGCTCTTCATCCGTGTTCCACGACCGGCTGCTAGCACAATTGCGGTGGTTGAACTCATTTTCTACCTGAATGGAGACGGGAAGCGGGTTGGGACCAAAGCCGCCGGGCGGTGTGGCTTCGGCGAGGCGTTATCTTGGCAGAGGCAACGGGTCTTTTCCAGGTGCCGCTGGCGGCCAATTTCGGTTCCTGTTCGTGCCGCGGCAGACGCGCCAGCAGAGATTGACCAAAGTCCGGCTAGCTACTAACTTTTACCAACGTCGGTTCCTGGGAGCCGCTAGGCGGTTGAATTTGCGTGCCACGAGTGACGTTCGTCAACAGGCAGTTTTTGGCGTGTTGAAAGCGTCGGCATGTGGTCCCATTGATGAACGCTCAGGCGGAGAATGCAACGACATTTTGTTGAACAGTCAGCCGCAGGCGTACGGAATTCTTGAGCCAAGTACGCCTACGGCTAACTGCTAAACAGTGCTCTGTACGCCTGCGGCTAACTGCTAAACAGTGCCCTAGAGTAAGCTGTCGGCGTGTTGGAAACATCTCCATGCTGTGGCATCGGCTAGCGTTCAGGCGAAAACTTCAACGGTATCGCAATTAAACAGACTTTAACACGCGGGAATTGGGAATCGATGGGAACGGAACGTACAAGAGAGTTACGGCGCAGGCGCCATCGCAAGAAGCAAGTCGCCAAGTTGGTCAAACGGTCCGAGAAAGCGAGCAG
>JANQOL010000178.1 GCA_028289675.1 Pirellulaceae bacterium | reverse complement strand
CGAAGGCGGGCGAAATTGGTGCTCATGTTCTGACCTCCATGCTCAACGGAACACTGGAAGACGTTGCAGCCCGAATCAAACGTTACCGGCAGGCTTTGGTCGCCGCAGGCCACGATCCGGCATCGCACAAGGTCGCGTTGATGGTGCACACGTACGTTGGCGAGGACGACGAGGCAGTCCGTGACCGCATTCGTGGTCCGTTCTGCGATTACCTGAAGTCACACTATGAGTTACTCGAACACCTGGGTAAGAGCCTCGGCTTGAACATCCGCATTGAAGACTTTTCAGAGGACGACATCCAAACACTACTCACGTTTGGCGTGGAAGGATTCTTTCAAGGACGGTCCCTGATCGGCAGTGTCGAGACCTGCCGCAAGCATGTCGAGGCATTCGCCCAGGCTGGCGTTGACGAAATTGCCTGCTTGATCGATTTCAATCCTAATCATCAATCCGTCATGGATAGTCTGCCGCACTTGAAATCCTTGGCAGACAAATGTCGGACCTGAAAAGAAATAGAAATGTAGCACGGAGTTGGACTCCGTGTCCAAAAAAACTGGTGCAACACACGGAGTGTAACTCCGTGCTACACATGAATCCCGCCAACTCGCCGACAAACGAATCGCCATCATCGTCAGCAGTGACGGACTTCGAGCAAAGGATCGCCTCCCTTTCGCCGGAACAGCGTGCGCTGCTCGAACAGCAACTTCGCGATCGGGGATTGTCGCTTCCGGATTCTCATACGATCCGCCGCCGAAGTAATGAAACTCTGGCACCGCTATCCCTTGCCCAGCGACGGTTGTGGTTTCTGAATCAGGTCGAACCGGGACATGCGTTTTACAATGTTCCTCTGGGGCTGCGTCTGGATGGGCCTCTTGAAATCCGACCGCTGGTGGATGCACTCACGGAACTGATTCGCCGGCACGAGACACTCAGAACAACCTTCCGCGTTGCAGACGGCGTTCCACAACAGCACATCACACCACCGCGCCGTGCCATGCTGCCGGTGGTCGATTTGCAGGACGTACCGGCCTCGCAGCGAGAGTCGGAGCTTGCGCGTATCGCGGACCAAGAGATTCGGGAACCATTCGATCTCGAACAAGGACCTTTGTTGCGTCACTCGCTGGTGCGGCTGTCGGCCAACGAGCACGCCTTGTTGCTCTCGATGCATCACACGATTACCGACGGGTGGTCACGAGGAGTGCTGATGCGCGAATTGTCCGCTTTGTATTCCGCCTTCTGCAAGGGCAAGCCGTCACCATTGAGCGAGTTGCCTGTGCAGTACGGCGACTTCGCAGAGTGGCAACAAGGCTTGCTTGAAGGGGATGACCTTCGGCGGCAGTTCACCTACTGGAAATCTCAACTACAGAATTTGCCCGAGTTGCGGCTTCCTGTGGATCGACGCAGGCCCCGTCAGCCAACATATTGCGGTGCTAAGTACACAGTGGTTTTTCCCCATTCCCTGTTGGACCGCGTCAAGCAGTTTGCCCGCCGTCAGGGCGCCACGGAGTTCATGACGCTGCTGGCCGCGTTTCAGGCGTTGATGTTTCGCTATTCCGGGCAGACCGATGTGGTCGTCGGTGTGCCGATCGCCAACCGCAACTTACCCGAAGTCGAAGGCTTAATCGGGTTCTTCGTCAACGCGATGGTGATGCGAACGGACCTTTCAGGCGACCCGACGTTTCTGGAATTGCTCGATCGCGCGCGGCTTGTCGTGGCCGACGCGTTTGCCAACCGCGACGCGCCATTCGAAAAACTAGTCGAGATGTTGCAGCCCCAGCGACATCTCAACCAGAATCCACTGTTTCAAGTCACCTTCCAGTACCAGGATGCATCCTACGAGCTACAAAATTCACTCGCGCCGTCAATTGAATTCGGAGGACTGACGGCGCGGCGGTGGATGATCGAGCAAGGCACGTCAATCTTTGACCTTTCGGTTAATCTCGGCGCAATCGAGGAAGGACTCGGCGTACTCGTTGAATATAGTACGGAGCTGTTTGATCCCGAAACGATCGAACAGATGATCGAGCAGTTCCGCGCGATCGTCGAGGCGGTGATGGTCGATCCCAAGCGACCGGTTGCCGAGTTGCCACTAACCGGGAAGACGCAAGTTGACGCGGCCCTCGTTGGCTGTGAAGTGAAAACGCCGGCAACCGGCCTGATTCCATGGTTTGCGGAACAGGTTCGTCAGTCTCCAGAGTCAATCGCCGTTGAAGACGCAGACCAGCAATGGACCTTCGCGGAGTTGAACCAACGCACCGTCCGCCTCGCCCACGAGTTACAACTTGCCGGAGTCGGACCGGATGTGCCGGTGGCTCTTTTTCTTGAGCGATCAGTTGAAGTGGCCTGGGCGATCATGGCGGTGCTTCGTGCTGGCGGCGCCTACTTGCCGCTCGATCCCGACAGCCCTGCCCAGCGGCTGGTATCCATTCTGGATGATGCACGCCCGACCGTCATTCTCACGCAACAGAAGTTGGCCGACCGGCTGCCAGATACTCCTGCTCGCGTCATTCACCTAAACGCTTCAGACGGGACTTGGGCGGCTGGGGGCGACCGAAGTGAGCCTCTAGGCGAAGCTACTGGGGGCTTCGCTGCGCTGCGACCCCAGCCACACCATCCGGATCAGCTGGCATACATCCTCTACACGTCCGGTTCAACCGGAACTCCGCAGGGCGTGATGGTTCCGCATCGGGCGATTGAAAATCACATGCGCTGGATGCAAAGGCAGTTTCCTGTCGGACTCGGCGATGTGATTCTGCAGAAAACACCCTACACTTTCGACGCCTCTGTATGGGAGTTTCTGCTTCCGCTGCTGACCGGCGCTAAACTCTTGTTCGCGGATCATGACGGCCACAAGGACGCGGAATACCTCTTGAAGACGATTGAGCAGCACAGGGTAACGACGATCCAACTGGTGCCGTCGCAACTACGCATGTTGCTCCACCAAGGTGGGATCCGGGAATGCTGCTCGCTGCGGCGCGTTTTCTGCGGGGGAGAATCTCTCCCATCAGAAGTCGTCGAACACTTGCTCGGCGAGGTCGATGTGGAACTGGTGAACTTATACGGCCCCACCGAAGCATGCATTGATGCGACGTCCTGGCCATGTAAAGCCGGCGGCGCACGCGCCAGCGTACCCATCGGCGTCCCAATCGACGGCGTGCGGGCGTATGTACTGGATCGTCAACTCCAGCCGCTGCCACCCGGCGTTCCAGGCGAGTTGTATCTCGCTGGACCGGCTCTGGCACGAGGCTATCTGGCTGCGGCCGATCGCACTGCCGAGCGATTCGTTCCGGATCCTTTTTCAAGTGTCGCTGGCGAGCGGATGTACCGAACGGGTGATTTAGTTCGACGCCACGCAAAAGGAAGTCTTGAATTCATCGGTCGCGTCGATCGGCAGGTCAAACTTCGCGGATACCGGATTGAACTCGGTGAGGTTGAAGCAGCGGTGCGCGATCACGATGCTGTGAAGGACGCGTGTGTCGCAATTCAAAAGCGAGCTGACGAACCGCAACTCGTCGCGTACATCGTTCCCGACCCTAGCGCGGATCTGCAATCCGTGTCACAACCAAGCCACCGTGCGGATTACAAATCCGTCCTACAGCAGGAGCAAATTACCGCTTGGCAACGATTTTACGAGGAAACGTACGCAGCGGACCGTGATCCAGATCCAGGGCTCGACACGGTGGGCTGGGACAGCAGCTACACGGGCGCCCCGATTCCAGCGGACGAAATGCGGCAGTGGCTGGATGCAACCGTCGAGCAAATTGAGGCCTTGCATCCGAAACGAGTTTTGGAGATCGGCTGTGGAACCGGCATGATCGCGGGGCGCATCGCTCCCCATTGCCAGCGGTACTTGGCCACCGACTTTTCGGCGGCGGTAATTGAATCGCTAAGTGCTGATAAAGTTGCCACCCTACCGCAAGTGACGCTTGAAACGCGACCAGCCCACGACTTTGCAGGACTCGAAGACGACAGCTTCGACTTGGTCGTACTCAACTCAGTCGTGCAGTATTTCCCAAGCGTGGAATACCTGCTGGAAGTGTTACGCGGCGCGTTGCGTGTTGTTGCGCCGGGCGGGGCGGTGTTTCTGGGAGACCTGCGCAGCCTTCCTCTCTGGGATGCTTTTTGCGC
>JANQOL010000335.1 GCA_028289675.1 Pirellulaceae bacterium | reverse complement strand
TGGCTTGGGTCATCGTGAACCTCCGGGGCTAGAAATAGCTCTTCTGGAATACTTAATACACCCATTTATACCAATTTGGCGGAGCCCATGCCGTCGGTTCGAGGACGAAACCGGGAAACTTTGGTGTCGCGGTAACCTGTGTCGCTTCGAGTGTTAGCTCAAGTTCCGTTCGACAGAGACTTAGCCCGGGCGCGGCATGATTTGGCAACTTTTGAGCGGAGCAGTTGTCGGCTACCTCTTGGCCACGCTGTCAGAGTCGCTGCTGCATCGATACGTGGGGCACGCTTCGCGAAGACATCGTCAGTGGTGGAGTAGGATCCGACAGGTTCAACACTTGATTCGCACTTTGCATTTCGGGCACACGGTGGTGCACCATGCCAAAACGTTCAAGCAAGACCACGTGACTCAATTTGCCGATCCCCATGAACAGCACCAACTGGACGAACACCTCCGCGAAGTAGGTCACAGCGCGTTCATTGCGCTGAGATATGGCCTGATAACGGATGCGGTTGGTTGCGCCTATTTTGCAGCGCCGCCTGCCGCAGTGTCGACGTTGGTTTGTGTCGTCTGTTGCGGAACCATTAACTTGCCATTCATGTTGTCTGCTCTACTGCCAATTCTGTGTGCTCCTCTGTTAAGTCGATACGTACACCCGTATCTACACTTGCCCAAGGACGTCGCTGCAAGCCAGGCGAGTTGGATCGTGGCCGCATTGCTTTCCACCCCCTATGGAAAATGGGCACGTATTCAGCACTACGTGCATCATCGGCATCCCCGCTTTAATTTCAATCTGTTACCTGGTGGGGACTACTTATTGCGTTGCCATCGCCGCGCGACCGCCAGTGAAATCAGATGCATGCAGGCCATTGGTCTGCTGTGACCAACGTGGTGCCGTTTTCTGAGCCCCCGCGACATTCGCTGACTCCCTTTAACTGCACGCAGCTCCCTTTAACTGCACGCAGCTCCCTTTATTAATTTTCGGCAACTCTTCCACCGGCAACTGTTCGTCCAAGTCTCGGAGTCGGGAGAATTGCTTATCATTGCGGCATGTGCAATGCGTTCCGCTGTGGCAGCGCGATGCGTCTCCGCATGTCAGCCACTCGTTGAACCTGCCAAACAAGGTCTCAGAAAACCGTGCCGGCATCCCGCTCAGAACCATCCGTCCGTCAAGCTGTGGCGACCAACTTGGTGGCGGTGGTAGCGGCATTCAGCGTCTATTTTTGCATGTATGCCTTTCGCAAGCCTTTCACCGCCGGCACCTTCGAAGGCCAAGAGGTGTTTGGGTTGGGGCTGAAGACGGTACTAGTGCTGTCGCAACTGTGCGGCTACATGGTTTCCAAGTTCATTGGTATCAAGTTCGTGTCTGAGTTGCCCGCGCACCGACGAGCGCTGGCGTTGTTCATTTTGGTTGGGATCGCTGAACTGGCGCTGGTGGGCTTTGCCTTCTTACCCACGTCCTTCAAGATCATTATGCTGTTCCTCAATGGCCTGCCACTGGGCATGGTATTTGGAATTGTGCTGTCCTATTTGGAAGGGCGTCGCCACACCGAAGCGTTGGCCGCAGGCTTGTGCGCCAGCTTCATCATCTCTTCCGGTGTGGTCAAGTCGGTTGGCCGGTGGCTGGTCGAGCAGCATGGAATTAGCGAGTTCCACATGCCATACCTCACCGGAGCCATCTTCTTGTTGCCTCTAATAGGCTTCGTGCTGTTGCTGCATCAAACTCCAGCGCCGACGCAGCGTGATCGGGAGCTGAGATCGGAACGCCGTCCGATGGACCGCCGGCAACGTCAACAGTTTTTTCGAGCTTATGCACCCGGGTTGAGTTTACTGTTGTTCGCCTATATCGCGTTGACCATCATTCGGACCATGCGTGATGACTTTGGCGTCGAGATCTGGCGCGGCTTGGGAGTATCTGAGCGGCCGGCGGTGTTCGCCCAGTCAGAAACTTTGGTGGCCATCGTGGCGACCGCGGTCAACGCTCTGGCAATTTGCTTTGTTCGAAACTTGACCGCGCTGCGGGCCGCGACCATCCTCATGTGCTGCGGTTTTGCAATGACGCTCTTTGCCACCTGGTCCCAATGGCAGTCAGGTATGGAGCCCTTCACTTTCATGGTGCTGTGCGGGATTGGTCTGTACATTCCCTATGTTGCATTTCACACTACCGTGTTCGAACGCATTGTGGCGGCCTCCAAGCAACATGGAAATCTTCCTTTTCTGATGTACCTCGCCGATTCAGTTGGCTATCTGGGTTACGCATTCGTCGTGGCCATCAAAACGTTTGGTCCCGAACAGTCGGATTTGTTGGGGGCGTTTCGGCAAACCCTGCTGTGGGGCTCTGCGGCCAGCCTGGCAGCCATCTGTTTGGCGCTGTGGTACTTTCAACGAACGTTTACCCCGAGCGAATCGGCGACTGCGGATGGAGCGAGGGCGACGTGAAGATGGGCACCAACACGACGACCGGGCGGCACGCCAAAGTAGCTGTCTTCCACGGTGCCGGGCAACCTCTCGAGATCACCAGCGTGTCCGTGCCTGCCCTGGCGCCGGGCCAGGCACTGATCCGGGTCATCATGTGCACCATTTGTGGCAGTGACCTCCACACGTATTCGGGTCGACGTGATGGGCCAACGCCCAGCGTGCTGGGTCACGAGATTTTGGGCATCGTTGAAGACATTCAAGTTGATGCCGCAGCTGACCATGGAGAACAGGTCCAAACCGGCGACCGGGTCACATGGTCGGTCGCGGACGTGTGCGGGAATTGTCAGCGCTGCCGCGATGGTTGGCCACAAAAGTGCAACTCGTTGTTCAAGTATGGCCACGAACACTTTGCGACAGACCCGCTCAGCGGAGGGCTCAG
>JANQOL010000149.1 GCA_028289675.1 Pirellulaceae bacterium | reverse complement strand
TGCTGGCAAATCCTTGGTCTTCTCCTATGTTCGCCACCAGGGACTTGGCCAACTCCGCCACTTCAGCCAGAAATCCGCCGGCCGTATCCAATCGCGAATTCTTCGCCGCCACGGCTTGCCTGACCAGAGACGTGAACAGCAGCAGCTGACTGTCTCGTTTCATGCGATCTTCCAGCCGTTGCGTGTCACTGCGTGTCTCTTCACGCAGATCCTTGATTTCATCCCTGAACTCGCGACGCAATTCTTTGAGTTCGTCCCGGACGTGTTCCGCGGAATCATCGACCGGTTCGTCAGCCACCAGGAAGTGGCATGTGTCCGGTTCGTCCACCCAGTGGTTCAAGTGCCGCCACAGCTGCTTGTGCCGCGACCACAGAGGCCCAAGCTGGCGCTGCCGATGCTGTTGAAGTTCACGGGTGTTTTGGGTTAGCCATTGGCTATAGCTGCGTGTTCGTTCCATGCTCACTCGCACCGAAATGCCGCAGGCTTCCGGCATGCACAGCATCACAACACGGTGGGCCCACTCGCGCAGGCTACTGTCATTCAGCGCTCCGACCGGAGCTAGGTGTTCCAGCACTTCAATTAGTCGTTGCCAATTGCGGGGAGCACTGGCCCGCGCGAATGGCCGGGTCGCCAGCTTAGTTCCCTGCACGATCCAGGTTTGGATCAAGCTCTCAACCACATTGGGGTCCAATTGCGGCGCCGATGAACCTGACTTGGTGTCTGTGACATCAAAACGCAATTCCCGGCGAGTCAGCTCAAAAAACCGAGATTGGGCCGCATAAGTTGGTACGGGCGGTAGCGGCCAGACGATCACCTCATCTTCCGAAGCATTGTTGGACCAGCGCACGGATACTGGGGACGTTCCGCCCAGCAACGAAGGCTTGGGGTGCTCGCCGGTCGATTGAGCATGGGCCCATTGACGCAGGTCATGCAGCAACACGAAACCACAACAGGTCCTCGGATGACGAATCTCCACGCCGTCGCTGTTTTTCAAAGTGACTTGCGGGAGACCACTTCCGGGCCCGGCAGACATCACACGCAGCACGGCTTGATAGCGAACGTCAGGCCCGTTGTTGGATTCCACTGAGAACGACGAGTCCCGAATCGGAACCTCGATTCCACTTGCCCCCTGCTCAACGCGCGGTGGCGAGCGACGCGGAGCGACCTCGCAAGCAGAAATGGATTCTCGCCCCAAGCGTTCCCGAGTCTCATTGTCGATCAGTGGATCTTCATCGACGATGCGTTGCCAGTGCCGTTCAAAAACGGCCAGCACCTCCGCATCCAGTAACCGAGGTGATTCGATGGTGTAGCCGTGCAAGACATCCATCAGCCAACGCCACAAATCGACCAAGCGCCGGGCCGTGACTTCGAAGGCACCCAGTCCAGGATACTGCCCCAAGGCGAAGTCTTTGGCCTGTTTGGGCAGGCTGCTGATTTCCTGGTCACCGGTCAGAATGCTTCGCAGACTCAGCGGCTGTTGTTCGTCTTCAGCGGAGGTTGTTTGGCCCTCTTCGTCAGCTGACTGCTCAACCTGCGAGTGTTGGCTTGCTGAGTGCTGATCTTGAGATGGCTCATTGCTGTCCGGAGGAAATTGCACGGCGATCCGCTCAAACAGCTCTCCGAGGGTGGGCAGGCCGTCGGCATGGGGACTGTCTTCCACGAGAGGTTTGAAGGTCAATACACTGCGCAAGTCGATCGGAGGCAGATCAACGATCAGCGTCAGTTGTTTTTGCAGGTTGGCCACCGCGACTTCGGCCAACTCCTTACACAGCTCACGGCTAGCCACCGGCGAAAACGATTTCTCTGGGTCACCGACCTCCTGAAAATCGCTGCTGATATCCAGTTTCACCGTAGATTCGACCAGGTCGCGCTGGCCCATCAGCAAAAAGAATAGTTGTGGAACCGAAAAGTGGCGGAGTAGCCGTAACAATTGCAAGCATCGTTGGGGATTCAAGTCGACATCGTCGATGGGTACCAAGAACAATTGTTGCTCGACCGTCTCTGGATTCGCGTCCGATCTTGCCAAACTGGCAGACAGAGTTTGCAACGCTTTGGATAGCAGACTTGGCAGCTGCAAGCGGTCCTCTTCTTGATTCAAGACCTCCATCCCAAACTGTTCACGATCGAGGCCACCCATCCGCGCCTCAAGGTTGCCATCCAAGGCGCGGGCGACCTGAGCCTGCAGTTGTCGGAAACGCACGTAGCTAGGGTTGTCTTGGGGGTCATCGTCCAGCAGACCACGTCCCGAGCGGTGGCTGAATCCCAACTGATCCGCCGCCTGTCGAATGCGCGCCAAAATGGCGGAAAGAATGGGCGTACCTTTGGGCAATGGCTCCATGTCCAGAGGTTCGAGAATAACGACTCGCTGACTCAGCCGCCGCGCGTCGCTCAGAATCTCTTCGGCGGTTTGCCGACCATGTTGAATTTGTTCGTCGACGAAACCCCAATTCGAATTGTCCGTCAGCAAGCGGCAGAGCGTCAGCATCAGCGTCGTTTTGCCGGTGCCCCGACGGCCATCAATAAAAGTCAGTTGACTCGTATTTGAATGTGACAACCAGCGCAAATCGGTATAGGGATGCGAGTCGTGCGAGAGACGCGCGACCGATTGCCCTAGGATGTCAACCAGCTTGCGTAGGCCAACTTGTTGATCGGCGGTAAGCGCATGAAAACGGACCGGTTGCGCTTCCGGGCGCAACAAGTGAGCTTTTTGCTCCGCCGCGCTGTGGGAAGAAGATGCCATAAGACTGGATGCAGGATCTTGCGGAGATTCATCGATGGGGTCGAGCAGTGGGATACTCGACGCGGCACCAGCAACTCCGCCAACAACTGACACTGCGAGTTGGACACCGATCATTCCGGCGGCCACTGCGTCTCAGTTGCTCAGCGGACACAATTGCCCGCCTACCTCTTGCGGTGCGTGCGTCAAGCCATCGGTAGTATAGGTAGAATGGCCAGCCAAAGCGCCGGCTTTTCGAATTATTGAAGAATTTGCCCGAGGCACAGTCACCTCAGGCGCTGGCACTTTGGGCATGGCCGCAATTCGCAGCGCGTGTCAGTCGATGGGCGATCCGGCCAGGAAGACTACTGGGCAGCTTTCAATGGTTCGGGCGGAGCGGATACCGTGTCGAAAAAGCCGATCATCATTTCCTCAAAGCTTTGGTCGCCCCAGTGGACGGCGCGATCGGGATCCGGATTCACGGGATTGCCGGCCGAGTTGTCAAAGACACCCGTGCATACTAATCGCGTTCCGCGAGGCAACCGCTTGGGCTCCTCGAGAATGTACTTCAGCTGCCAATTAAAGTCGTACCTGGGTACGTCCAACAGAATCTCGCTTTCCCCATTCGGATAGTGAGCCTCATAGCGAAACGACTTTCCTCGCAAGTGCATGTGGGGAGTCATACTCAGCAGCCACTCTTCACGGCGAGCACGATAGCTGGCAACCACTTCATGATTTGGTGCCCCTGCCGGGATCCGAAACTCGGTTTCGATAGCCAAGCGTCCTCGCACACGTGCGGTCACGTCCTGTGGATCGATAAAACACACACCGGCGTAACTGCGATCGGTTTGCTCCGAGCCGTTCGGTGTGTAGTGCAATTCAAAAAGTAGCCTTGAACGCGCTGGCACCCGCAGCGCGACGCCGTCGGTCAACAATACCGGTAGGCTGCCTGGTGCGTACCCCACCAACACGGTTTGTAAATCTGGACGCCGTTCACCTGGCGGAATGATGTACACCAAGATGTGGTGCACCACGCTGCGATTGTCAGGGCGGGCCTCCGCAGCATAGATGAACTTGTCCTCCTCCCAACCAGGATCGACCATGAAATGTTGGTAGTCGACGACACCTTGGGCAGGTACTTTGAAGGCAGTGGGACTCATGTGGAAGACTTGATCCGGCTCGGGAATCTTCCAGCCTACGGTGAATTCGGGCGGCGGTGGCAGTTGGCTGGGATCACCGGCCGGCATGCCGTTGGCCACCCATGTTCGCAAGGTTTCTTTTTCGCCATCCGTCAACCGCGCGTCGTTGCGAAAACGACCATGTTTTGGATTGGCGTTCCAAGGCGGCATGCGATTCTCGTCAATGACCTCCAAGATCGTGTCTTCCCAGCCCAGCACGTCTTCGTAGGAGGTTAGCGTGAACGGCCCAATTTCTCCTTCGCGATGACACTCCACGCAGCGCGCGTTCAAGATCGGGGCAATATGCTCAGCGAAAGTAATGTCGCCATGGCCACTAACAGTTTTGACGCGGCCAATGTGGCAACCGATGGCCTTGGTCTCGGGCACCGAAACGTCGCGACCATCCAACAACTCCTGCAAGGCAATTGCCAGGTCATCCCGCTGTGACTTGTCTCTGGAAAACCCGACTCCGTACTGATCATCCACGCGACCGTGGTATCTCAATTGGCGTTTCTGATCCAACACAAAAACTTCGGGAGTACGTGTCGCCTCAAACGCATCGGCCAGTTTGTTACTCGTGTCCTTGAGCATCGTAAACTCGATTCTGGAGCGGTGCACAAAGGCGGTTAGCTCGGTCAAACTATCCTGCTTGTTCGAGTTGACGCCGATGAACTGCACACCCTGAGAGTCGAAACGTTGGTGCAATTCGTTCAAGCGAGGACCATATAACTTGGCCAACGGACATTCCGTACCCAAAAAGGCGACGACGATCCACGGACGATCGCGAAAATCCCGCAAAGCAACGGTTTTGCCGTAGTTGTCGCGTAGCTCGAACTCCTGCATGATCTGGCCAAAGTCGACGGCCAAAACCGGTGAGGCGTGGTACCCCAAGCTGGCCCACAGGCCGGCGCACAAGATGATTACTGATCGCACTATGGTCTTCCGATTCAATGGGATTGGTAACAGGTGGCGTGGCATTATAGGGCGGACGTGCCCAACGGTTGAGATCACTTCCATTTACCTATTGTTCGGGATTTCCAGTATATTCGGTGGGCCCATGGAATTATTGCCGCACGGGAACCGCATGGTTGCTTCCTCCGCAACTCGACTGTTGTTCTCTCTGCGGTGCCGCTGAAACCCCAATTGCGCATGACATCTCAAATCGCCAGCCCAGACCGACCCCGGACCATCGTGGCCATCGGTGAAATTCTGTGGGATCTATTGCCGACGGGGCCGCAATTCGGTGGTGCGCCGGCCAACTTTGCGTGGGGGGCTGCCAGTTTAGGACAGCAAGCCACTCAAGTGAAATTGGTCAGTGCTGTGGGGATGGATCGCCTGGGCGAGCAGGCGCTGGACAGCCTAGGTGATCGGAGTATTGATCGAAGTTTTGTTCAACGTAACCAAGCTGCGACCGGTACCGTCGACGTTCACTTGGACGACCGTGGACAAGCTAGCTATCAATTTGCTGAGGATTCGGCCTGGGATCACCTGGCATGGAATCCAGAATTGGAGCAACTAGTTCAAACGGCCAGCGCAATTTGTTTTGGTACCTTAGCTCAGCGCCACCCAGACTCGCGGGCGACCATCGCGCGCGTGTTGGAAACGGCGCCACCAGCGGCGATGAAGGTATGTGATCTCAATTTGCGAGCGCCGCACATTAGCAAGGACGTTGTTCTTTTTTCTCTGCAGCAAGCACAGCTGTTGAAGCTGAATGACGAAGAACTTGAATTCCTGGCCGAACTGTGTGACCTCGCCGGGGCCGAACGTGAGCTTCTGCAGGCCCTTGCTGCTCGCTACGACCTGCACGGGATTGCGTTGACACGGGGCAGCCAAGGCGCGTTGCTAGTGGAAGGCCAACAGATTGTGGAATGTCCCGCCAAATCCGTTCCAGTAGTGGACACGATTGGCGCTGGAGACTCGTTTACCGCAGCCTACTTAGTGGGGCGATTGGCAGGTTGGCCGCTAACCAAGATCGGCGATTGGGCGTCCAATGTTGCCGCTTTTGTTTGCACACAAGCTGGCGCGACTCCTGAGTTGCCCGCTCGCCTGCGCCCCAGTGAATTTGCTAGCGCAGCATCACAAAAAGCTGATGACGAAAGGTGAGCGTAAGCTGTGTCTCGCATCGTTGCGCTGATCAGCATCGATTGATTGTGGCTTTAAGCACGAGTTGCACGGCTAACGTCTGGCCTGCAAACGGAACAGAATCTGTCCGTTTCTCTTGATCGCCAGACAAATCTCGGTTGGGCCAGGTGGGATGCTAAGGTCGCTGACTGGCACGGGCTTCGACCGAAGAAAACAGGGATTAGCGCTACCGCGATGTCGCAATCTTGCGAAAGGCGGCCTCTATATTGCTAGTGCGAGTCGCACGCACACATGGCCAGCATGCCAGTGTGGTTCGCACGGGTTTGGAAGCTGCAAACTGAGTTTGACGCATGCAGACGACAGAAGAACTTGTGAAGTCAGCTTTGCTGGGCGACGAGGGGGCAGTCAGTGCCCTGGTACGCCGCTACGAGCACACAGCGATCGCGACGGCGGGTGCGATTGTGGGCGACTTTCACCACGCGCAGGATGTGACTCAAGAGTCGTTCGTCGATGCGTTTCGCAAACTCAAGCAGCTGCGCAATCCACCCGCCTTTGGGCCATGGTTATTGACCATCGTGCGCCGTAACGCCCAACGAGCCAGAAAGCGGAACCCGCCCCAACACCACGGACTGGATCAGCTGGGGCAGATCGAAAGCAGGAACAGTTGGGAGAGCGAGTTCCGCGAACTGATGCCATTGTTGGCCAGGTTGCCGGAACAAGAGCGTATTGTCGTCAATCTGCGCTACTTTGGCGGTTTGAATTTGAAACAAATTGCCTCGGAGACTCGACGCCCGCCGGGCACGGTTTCGAAACAGCTTTCGCGCGCAGTGGAACGTTTGCAAGGCATGTTGGCGGAGGTCAATTCATGAGTTCATTTACAGATGAGAATCTGCAGCGACGTCTTGAGCGGCTGGCCCGAACGGTCCGCTCGCAGTCGTCACTGGACCGTCGGGTGATCGTTCAACTAGGTGATGCCCTACCCGATGCTGGTCAATCTCAGCCAGCTCGCGAAGTGCACAGAAAGTCCTTAGTCAAAAGCGGAGAATTCACAATGCTTCAGCGTATATCTGTCAGCGGTATTTGCGCCGCACTCGTGATGATGTTTCTTGTTTGGGTGGTGACGTCGACGCACTCCGTGTCGTTAGCCCAAGTGGCTCGCAACGTCCAGGAGGCAAGCAGTTTTTCAGCGGACACTTCGATGGAGGTCGTGTTAGCAGATGGATCCCGCCGGGTTGCCACTAATGGCAAGAGCTATTGGCGTGCTCCCGGCGATTTTCGACACGAGTCTCAACCCGTGCCTCCGCCTGGTGTGCCGAACGTTGAAACGAATCCAAATTTTGGCAAGACCATTCAGATCTTGTCTAAAGACAAGCCGGGAGTGCGGTTGGATCTGCGTCGAAAAAGTTATCGCGGAATCGCTGCCAAACGCGGTGTCATGTCTCCATTGTTGATGTTGCATCGTTTGGTAGATTTTAAGGACGACGCCACGCGGAAGTTGGGCACGCAAAACGTGGCAGGCACGGAGTGCGAAGGTTTTGAAATTGACTTGGAACAAATAGACTCAAATTTGGGTGGCGGTACCCTGACCCTGTGGGTGGATCGCCAGCAGCAACTGCCGGTGCGGCTCAGAATTCGCATGGCGAATGATGCAGCGGAAATGACGATGGAGAATTTCGTTTGGAATCAAGAGCTCGACGCGGCCTTGTTTGATACCTCGCCTCCCGACGGATTCGTGGACAAGACTCCGCCGCCGCGTTCGGTCGAGGAACAGGCCGAAGCCATGGTGGCCGCGCTCGAGTTATGTGTCGAGCTGACTAGCGAGTATCCGCAAGTGAAAATGATCTATGGGGATGCTATGCGTAGCCAAATGATGAAGGCGGCGGGCTATAGCGTCGAGAATTCGCAACAATGGCTGCGTTCCAAGACTTATCAGCGGATCAGTCAAACCACACTCGGCTGGGCTCTGATGAACGAAGTCATGGCGACGAGCCCCGATGCGTCTTATCACGGTTTGCAAGTTGCACCCGGAGAAGCAAATAAAGTCTTGTTTCGCTGGAAGCTGGACGACGGTAGATACCTGCAAATCATGGGTGATTTGAGCGTTACCTACGAATCCTAATGCAACGCACAACCACGTGCATGAGGCATGGATGTTGGTTAGGTTGTCGCCGGTCGAGTAACCAACTCGGCTGGCGCACCGCGTTAGCGAGCCCGCGTTAAATCGGCTTCCAGCGCGCTACGCAGCGATTCCACTATGTCCGGGTACTGCTCGGCCACGTTGAGCGTCTCACCAAGTTCGCTGCGATGATCGTACAGCTCGACAAATCCACTCGCGTGCACGATCAGGCGGTGGGTGTCTGAGCGCGTTGTCTTGGCTCGTTTGAAATACGAATTAGCTCGTCCGCCAGATGCTGACTCGTCCTTCCACGCCGTGCTAAGCGTTTGTCCATCGATGGACGTTTCGGTCGGTATTCCAGTTAGCTCACAGAGGGTCGGGAAGACGTCAATCGACTCGACGATTTCTGACGTCGTTGCGCCCGCAGGCACACCTGGCCCGCAGACAATTAGTGGGGACCGCAGTGACTCTTCGAACAAGGAGTGTTTGCCCCAGATACCGTGCTCGCCTAGATGCCAGCCGTGGTCGCCCCACAGAACGACGATCGTTCGCTCGGCAAGTTGCAGCCTCTCAAGCCGTTCCAAAATGCGGCCCACCATGGCGTCCGCGTACGAGACGCAAGCCGCGTAGTGTCGCCGGACCGAGTCGGCGAACTCAGCATCGTGATTCGGATTCCGGTTCCAACGGTTGTATTTCATGAACTCGCCGGATGCGTGCCAGGTGGTTTGGCCCGCCGGCTTGTTGGGATGCGGAATTGCGGGCAGTTCGTTTTGGCGATAGTGTTGCATGTAGCGAGCCGGCGCGCCGAAAGGCAGATGGGGACGCAGCAGGCCGACCGCCAAGAAGAAGGGCTTGCCTGCGGCGGCCAAGCTGTCCAACTGTTGGAGTGCTTCGTTGGTGGTGCGCCCATCTGGATAGATGTCATCGGCTCCGGCCACCGATTGCAACACATCCATGTCCCCGGCTTTGACGCGAATTTCGCCGTCGGCGAGACCGTGCATGAACCCGCGTGGATGCTGCCAATCCCCAACCGGACATAGGTGGCGATCCCACGCATGCGGCATCTCGAGCAACTGATCTTGGTCCCAGTCGGGACCGCCGCGTCCGCCGGGATGGTGC